>CAMBNE010000027.1 GCA_945868935.1 uncultured Clostridia bacterium | reverse complement strand
CGAGTCTGATGTAGAGGTGTCGAAGTCTGCCCTTGCCTGTTTTTTCGTCGTAAATATCGTTATTTGTCTGTGCAATAAATTCTCGTGTGATTTCAATTACCTTTGAAAAAATCTCAGGCTGTAAAACACAGTCGGTACAATCGACAATTCTGTGGCTGTGAAATGCATAAAAACCGATTTGCACCTCGCCGTTTTTGTCCAGTCCAATCGGGAGCTGTGCCTTATTGCGGTAACGAAGTGTGTTATCGCAAGCGATAATAGGAGCAAAATCTGCATCCTTGATTCCGCCGATTCGAGTTACTGCGTCAAACACCTTTTGCTGTTTGATTTTGCACTCTTCCTCATAGATTATGTGCCGCCACACACAGCCGCCGCATTTTGAAAAATTATCACAGTCAGGCTCTATACGTGACGGAGATGGAGTTATGATTTTCTCTATTTTTCCGAATGCATAGGTCTTTTTTGTCTTTAAAATGCGCACCTCAAGCTCATCGCCTATAGCGGAAAGCGGAACGAAAACAGTAATTCCGTCCTGAGTTCTGCCTACTCCGCTCCCCTCTGCCGAGGCTGATGTTATTGTAAGATTTATAATATCATTTTTCTTTAATAGCATAATAATTACCACCGTACAGTTATGTTTATATTCTATCATTATTGTTTTAATTTGGCAACAGGCTGAAAATTTAATTTTTTCCGTAAAATGCACTATTATTTCTTATAAATTTTATTTTAGGTATTTATTTTTTTGCTTTTTAGCCTTATAATAATAAAGATACATATTATTCTGATTAAAAAGGACGGTCTGTTGTTTTGAATTACGATAAGCTTATGGATAAAATAAAAAGAATACATTTCATCGGAATCGGCGGAAGCGGAATGTGTCCGCTGGCTGAGATTCTCCGCAGTGAAGGCTTTGAGCTTTCTGGCTCGGATATGAACGAGGGCGAAACGCTCGACAGAATCAAAAGCTACGGTATTCCCGTTTATATGGGACACAAGGCTGAAAACATTGACGGTGCTGAGCTTGTTGTGTACTCCGCCGCAATCAAGGAAACAAATCCTGAAAGAATGGCTGCAAAAGAGCAGGATATTCCCTGCATTGAACGCAGTGTTATGCTCGGTATTGTGACAAGAAGATACAAAAGGAGCATTGCCGTTTCGGGTACTCACGGAAAAACCACAACTACTGCTATGCTTTCGCAGATTTTAATCGGCAGCGGATTTGACCCGTCGGCTATTATCGGCGGCAAGCTTCCGTTTATCGGCGGCAACAGCTACGTAGGTCACAGCGACATAATTGTCTGCGAGGCTTGCGAATACGTTGACACTTTCTTACAGCTTAATCCGTTTATCTCAATTATTTTAAATATTGACGCCGACCACCTCGACTACTTTAAAAATCTTGACAATATCAAAAAGTCATTCAACAGGTTTTCAAAGCAGACTACAGGACTTCTTGTAATTAACGGTGACGACGAAAATACGCTTGACGCCGTTAAGGACGTTGAGATTGAAAAAATCAGCTACGGTTTTGGAGAAAGCTGTGACTACAGAGCAGTAAACGTCAGCGCTGACAAGGGTGTTCACGAGCAGTTTGATTTATACTACAAGGGCGAAAAACTTACAAATATCAAGCTTATCGTTCCCGGAAAGCACAACATTTACAATGCTCTTGCGGCGGCGGCTACTGCGCACTATCTCGGTGCAACTCCTAAGGAAATTTCCGAAAATCTGCACAAGTTCGGCGGAGTTCACAGAAGATTTGAAATTCTCGGTACTCCCTGCGGAATTACCGTTGCAGACGACTTTGCACATCATCCGACAGAGCTTACTGCTACGCTCAATGCCGCTATGAATATGGGCTTTAAAAAGGTATGGGCTGTGTTCCAACCGCACACATTTTCAAGAACCGCTATGCTGCTTGACGACTTTGCAGAGGCTCTTAAAATCCCCGACGTTGCAATTATTTCGGAAATTCTTCCTGTAAGAGAAACTAACACATATAATATTTACTCCACAGACCTCGGAGCAAAGGTTCCGAACTCGGTTTGTCTTGATACGTTTGAGGAAATCACCGACTACGTTTGCAAAAACGCAAAAGAGGGCGATTTGATTCTAACAATGGGCGGCGGCAACGTTTATATGTGCGCAAATATGATTTACAAACAACTTAAATTTATTGAGGACGGACAGGAATAAATTAATTATCAATTAACAATTTTTGATACAGAAAAAACTCCCGACAAAATCGGGAGCTTTTTCTTTTTGGAGAGGTATTTTATGAAAAACAACATTACCAGCCAAACATCTGTGACCAAATGTCATCAGAGCTGTCATTAGCGGGTGTTGTTGATGACTGTTTCTGAGCATTTCCGCTGGGAACGTACTCTGCAAGCGTAAGCGTTAAGTCTGCTGTTGTGCCGTTGCGGTAAATAGTAAACTTGACATTATCGCCTACTTTTGAATTTTCAAGCGCCTTTTCAACATCTGACGATGTGCTTACGCTTGTTCCGTTAACCTTTGTGATTAGGTCGCCTGTGTGGAAACCTGCTTCCTCAGCATTTGAGCCGCGTGTTACCGACAGCACATAGCAACCTGTCTGATTTACGCCGTAGTAGAACGCTGTGTCCTTAGAAGTAATATCGGTAAGCTGCATACCGAGGTCAATTTTTCCTGTTACGTAGCCATAGGATTTGAGGTCATCTATAATATCAAGCACATTGTTAATCGGGATTGCAAATGCAATACCCTCTACCTCGGTTGCGCTGTCCTTTGCGTTGACAATGCCTACAAGCTCGCCGTTTGCATTAAAGAGTCCGCCGCCTGAGTTACCGGGGCTTATCTGAGCGTTGGTCTGAAGCAAGGTCATATTCTCGCCTTCAATTGTAACATCTCTTGCGAGTGCGCTGATAATACCGTCGGTTACTGTGCCGCCAAGCTCACCGAGCGGATTACCGATTGCTACTACATAATCGCCCACTGCAAGGTTTGAGCTGTCGCCAAAGGTTGCAGGTGTAAGCCCTTTTGCATCTACCTTCAGAAGTGCTATATCGTTTTCGGAATCGCTTCCGATTACTGCGGCTGTATAGCTTGTAGTTCCGTCACGAAGCGTAACTGTTACGCTGTTTGCGTCCTCAATTACGTGGTGATTGGTGATAATATATCCGTCCTCGGAAATAATTACGCCTGAGCCTGCTCCCTGAACAACATATTGCTGTGCAAAGCTGCCCGTCTTAACACCCTCGGTTGCAATTTCAACTACGCTGTCAGCCGTTTTCTTTACGATATCCGAAGTTGTGTTTGTGGTTGTATTTCCGGAGCTTGAAGTGTTGCTTGCTGCTACCTTATTGATATTTATACTTCCGGAGTCTGACTTGTTCATATTGTTGGCAAGATATCCGCCGCCAAAGCCGAGTGCTGCGGAACAGAGAATTGAAATCACAAGCATTGCTGCCACAAAGCCTCTTGAAGCAGGCTTTTTAGGTTTTTTGACCTTCTGTTTTTTAGCCTTGACCTTGTGTGAATTCTGCGTATGTCCGTAGGGAGAAGTATTCTGACCGACGGTATTTGAATAAGTGCCGTACGGACTCTGAGAATTATATCCGTTCTGAGTACCGTATGAGGTGTTTGTACCGTAGCCCGAAGAATAACCGTTATAGCCTGTATTTGAATATGAAGCAGAAGAATATGTGCTTTTCGAATCAGGGCTATCTGACGTTGTGTTGGAAGAATTTGTGGTTGAATAAGCACTTTCATAATTATTGGGATTATGAGAAGCGTTTTCGTTGTTTCCGTTTATATAGGAGTAATGGTATTCTCCGTTTGAGTTAGTCTGAGAGCTGTTTGAATTCCATTCATAAGAGCTTTCGTTTGCTTTTGAGTCAGTAGAAGTTCTGTCGGAGCTGCTGTAGACATCGTTACTGTTTGTGTTCTGATTTTCCGGCGTGTTATTGACGCTGTTAAAATCATTGTTATCATTATAATAATCAGACATAATATTTGCCTCCTGTTAATCAGCTTTTGCTGTTGTTTTTTTATGTTGTAATTATAATAATCGGGCAAAGTGAAAACTATATGAACTCGCTTTGAAATAAATATGAAATAATATATACCATTTTGTGAATAACAAGCAAAAATTTTTACAGATTACGTTGTAATTTACGGTAATATATGATATAATTATTAAAAGTCAATTAATTTTTTTGTTGATAGGAGATATATTTATGAAAAATAGATTTTTAAAAGCAACGCTTTGCACTCTTTTAAGTGCATTTATTGCATTACCTGCATCTGCTGCCGCTTTTGCAGCAGAAACAAACAGCCCTGAAATTCTTTTTGAGCTTAAAACAAATAAAAACGGTTTTCAGTATATCAATGAAAACGAAAATGTTAAGTCTGATAAGCTTAAAGCTGATAATAATTTACTTAAAGCTATATCTCTTCCCTCAAAATACAATCTTGCAGATAATGACCTTGTTACAAAGGTAAAAAATCAGAATCCGTACGGAACGTGCTGGGCATTTTCTGCAATATCTTCTCTTGAATCATCGCTGGTAAAGTCAGGAAATGCAGACTCTTCTGTTGATTTATCAGAAAAGCATTTAATATGGTTTAACTACAACGGTGCCGACAACAGCGAGGACAAAAGCCTGTATGCAGGCAATGACACATATTCATCAGCAGGATATTCTCCGTTTTTGCTGGGCGGTTCAATGTATATGGCTTCTTCTACACTTATGAGAAGATACGGTGCGGCTGATGAAAGCAAAGCGCCCTATGAATTTTCATCAGGGACAGAGCTTGACAGTTCACTCAGATATGCGTCTGATATTTATCTAAAAAATACCACTTTCCTGCCTGAAACTGTATCATTTACAACTGATGCTTACGGTAACGTTACGTATCAGGAGCTTCTTGACAGCAACACTGTAGCCGCAAGCATAAAGGAAATTAAAGAAAACATATATACAAAAGGTGCTGTTGCCGCTTCGTATTACTGTTCCGATTCAATGACCGGTAATACTTCAAACGATAAATACTGGAACAATACATATAAAAGCTATTACTTTAATGCAAAGCTTTCGGGCGAGGACAATTATAACACTCCTAATCATGGCATTACAGTTGTCGGCTGGGATGACAGCTTTTCTAAAAACAACTTTGCAACAGCTCCGCCTAATGACGGTGCGTGGATTGTAAAAAACAGCTGGGGCAGCAATTGGGGCAACAACGGATATTTTTACCTTTCATATTATGATTTGAGTTTTAATGAACCTGTTGTTTTTGAAGCAGAAAACGCTGAATATAAATCCGACGGTACAACAAATCACGAGTACAAGAATATATATCAGTATGACGGAATCGGCTTTGGTGACGCACAGATTTATGATTACGGTAAAGACACATATAAATCGGCTAACTTCTTTACAGCAAGAGGCAACGAAAAGCTTGAAGCTATTTCGGTAACGTCATTCTATAATAACTGCACAGTAAACTATGAAGTATATAAAAATCTTACGTCAGACGTTAACCCAACGCTCGGAACGCTCGTCGCTAAAGGCAGCAAAGCGTTTGCAAACAAAGGTTACTTTACAATACCGCTTTCTGCTCCCGTTGAACTATCCGAAGGTGAAAAATACGCTGTAGTAATTAATATATGCTTTACAAGCGGCGGACAGGACTATTCTATTCTCGCCTGCGAAACTCAATACGGATACTATACAAGCATTGAAGTAAATGATAATCAGTCGTCGTATTATGAAAAAGGCAAATGGCAGAAAATTGATTCTTCGTTATCAATTCTCGGCTGTAAAATAGGCAATGCAACGGTTAAGGCATATACAAATGATATTAATGAGCCTCTTTACGGTGATGTAAACGGCGACGGTATACTGTCTGTTGCAGACTCAACTTTAATTCAGAAATACTGTGCTGAATTTGTAAAATTCACTGATGAACAGATTGCAGTTGCAGATATAAACAAAAGCGGAAAAATTGACATCGGAGACGCTACTACAATTCAGAGAATTGTAGCCGGTATTCTATAAACAGTAAAACACACAAAAACTCCTGCAACAACTAATTGTTGCAGGAGTTTTATCTATACGCTAACTATACGCTCCCGACGGCAGATTTGCCGTCGTTTTCTTTTTGCTTTTCACGCTTTTCAACTATTCTCTTTTTGATAATAACTTCATCAAATTTCTTTTTAAATGAGATTCTGCCTATGAATCTGCGGTTGCAGCGTTTGCAGAAAAACTCGGCAGAAAAGCTCTTGTTGTGGCTTTTCCACTTTGTCATTCTTCTTGCCTGTTTTCCGCAGCAGTCACATTTAAATTTCATCTGACTTTTATCAATTTCATCACTGTTCAAATCGGTTATGAAACGGGTTTTAAAAGTCATTTTTTCGTAGAAATTATTATCGTCGGCATTCAGAATAAAACCTTTAAGCGGCTTTTTGTCTGAAAGTTGTTTAAGACATTTAAGACTTAATTCAGCATCAAAAAATGCACGGTGCTGTTCCTCCTGCGAAAATTCAATTCCGAGCAGCTCGGCACAGCTTGAAAGCCCAAGCTGACTTGAAGCATTGTGCAAATCAAGGCAGCCTTCGCAATACGCCTGCAAATTGCAGTATCTTTTCAGAAAAGGCAAATGAAAATCACCTGTAAAATAGCTGTAATTTTCAATCAGAGCGTGAATATCCGATGTTCCCCACGTCATTAAAATGCTGTCGCCCGAAAATTCGGTAAAGCGATTTACTGCGTCAAGAAACGGAATACCCTTTTCATTAAGTTCCTCATTAGTAATCTTAGTAAGCTCTTTTACCTTACTGCAAAGCTTTTTGCCGATTTGCGGCTTTATAAGCACGGAAAAAGTATCTGTAATATTAAACTCATCGTCAACCTTAACTGCACCGAATTCAATTATTTCATTGACAAATCGGTGCAAAACGGTGCTGTATGAGCCGTTCCATTCCAAATCAAGTATTACAAAACTCATTATTTCTTACGGAAAGCCTGTTTCATACGCTGTTCTTTTGAAAGAATACGCTTGCGCATACGGATGCTTTCGGGAGTTACCTCAACAAGCTCATCGTCAGCGATAAATTCAAGGCACTGTTCAAGTGACATCTGGGTCGGCGGTGTGAGCTTTAATGCATCATCCGAACCCGATGCACGTGTGTTTGTAATGTGCTTTTTCTTGCAGACGTTAACGGTAATATCCTCTGCCTTGGGACTTGCACCGACAATCATACCCTCATATACAGGAACGCCTGCACCGATAAAGAGTCTGCCTCTCTCCTGTGCGGCATAGAGTCCGTAGGTTACTGTTTCGCCTGTTTCAAAGGCAATAAGAGAACCCTGATGACGTGTTACAATTTCTCCCTTGTACGGCTCATAGCCATCAAAAACGTGATTCATAATACCGTTTCCGTTTGTGTCGGTAAGAAACTCGGGACGATAACCCATAAGTCCTCTTGCGGGAATTCTGAACTCAATATGAGTTACACCGCCGTCACGTGTTCCCATATTGACAAGCTCTGCTTTTCTTGAACCGAGCTTTTCCATTACTGCGCCAACATATGAATCGGGCACTTCGATAATAAGAAACTCGATAGGCTCGTAAAGCTTGCCGTCAATGGTCTTTGTGATTACCTCGGGACGTGAAACCTGAAATTCGTAATTCTGGCGGCGCATTGTTTCGATAAGGATTGAAAGGTGAAGCTCGCCTCTGCCTGAAACCTTGAAGGTATCGGCACTGTCGGTTTCTTCAACACGCAGAGCTACGTTTGTTTCAATCTCCTTGAAAAGTCTGTCACGCAGGTTACGGGAAGTAACGTACTTACCCTCTTTGCCTGCAAAGGGAGAATTGTTTACGATAAAGTTCATAGAAACAGTAGGCTCGTCAATTTTAACAAAAGGCAAAGGCTCTATGCAGTCGGGTGAACAGATTGTTTCACCGATGTTGATGTCCTGAACACCGCTGATGCAGACAAGGTCACCGAGCTTTGCTTCCTCGCACTCAACTCTTTTCAGTCCCTCAAACTGGTAAAGCTTTGCAATTCTTACGTTCTGAGTAGTGCCGTCAGCGTGACATAGCACTGCCGCCTGTCCGTTCTTGGCAACGCCTCTTTCGATTCTGCCGACACCGATTCTGCCGACAAATTTGTCTGAGTCAATATTCGACACAAGAATCTGAAGGCCGCCGTTTATGTCACCCTTTGGGGCAGGGATTTCGTTGATGATAGCGTCAAACAGAGGCTTCATATCCTCTGCAAGTTCGTGATAGTCAGTTCCTGCATAGCCGTCACGTGCAGAAGCGTAAATTACAGGGAACTCAAGCTGGTCTTCGTCTGCACCCAGCTCGATAAAGAGGTCAAGCACCTCGTCAACGACCTCCTCGGGACGTGCGCCGGGACGGTCAATTTTATTGAGCACTACAAGCGGCTTTTTGCCGAGTCCGAGTGCTTTTTTAAGAACGAATCTTGTCTGCGGCATACAGCCCTCGAATGCGTCAACAAGCAAAACAACGCCGTCTACCATCTGCAAAATACGCTCAACCTCACCGCCGAAATCTGCGTGTCCGGGGGTGTCAACTATATTAATTTTAATTCCGTTATACATTACAGCCGTCGGCTTTGAAAGGATTGTAATTCCTCTTTCACGCTCAAGGTCGTTTGAGTCCATTACCCTATCTTCGACATTTTCATTTGCTCTGAAAATACCGCTCTGCTTTAAAAGCTGGTCAACAAGCGTTGTTTTG
>CAMBNE010000026.1 GCA_945868935.1 uncultured Clostridia bacterium | reverse complement strand
AGAGGGAATGTGCAGTAAAGAGGTAATTGCTCTCTCGGTAATCAATCCTCTGCTTTCCTACAGTTTTTCAGAAGCTTCTTCGAATATAATTTTTGATGAAATAAAGACTTCTGTTTTAACCTCAAGTGAAATTGTTGAATTCAACACCTTTGACGAGGCGGTAATGTTTTCAACTTCGGGCTTTGCCTTGCTTGCTGTTGACGGTACAGACAGAATGCTTGCAATAGGCGTTCAGGGCTTTTCATTTCGAGGAGTAAGCGAGCCTGAAAGCGAGGTTGTTCAGCGAGGCTCAAGAGAAGGCTTTACCGAACCTCTGAGAATTAATATGACTCTTATCCGCAGAAGAATAAAAAGTCCCGACCTTGTGTTTGAAACAATAACAGTCGGCAGTGAATCGCAAACCCAGCTTATGCTTTGCTATCTGCAAAAAAGCGTTTCTCCCGAAATCCTGAAGAAAATTCATAACCGTCTTAAAAATTGCAATCTTGAAACTGTGCTTGCGTCGGGCTACCTCACGGAATATCTTGAAGACAAAGGTTCAAAGTCAATTTTTTCGGGAGTGGGAATTTCCGAACGTCCCGATACCGTCTGCGGCAAGCTGACTGAGGGTAGAGTAGCAATTCTGATTGACGGCACTCCTGCTGTAATAATTTTACCACATCTGTTTGTTGAGGAGTTTCAGAGCGTAGACGATTATTCAAACCGCCCGTACTACGCAACATTTATCAGAATTCTAAAGTACCTTTCATTTTTTATTGCGGTCTATCTGCCTGCGCTTTATACAGCGTTTGCGCAGTTTCACCCCGAATATTTCCCGACAGGACTGCTCATAAAAACCTCGGAATCCCTTTCTCAGACGCCCTTGCCGGTAACGCTCGAAGTGGTAATAATCACCTTTGTATACGAAATTATGCGAGAGGCAGGTCTTAGAATCCCCAAATCTCTCGGTCACGCAGTCAGTATAGTAGGTGCGCTTGTAATCGGTGAAAGTGCAGTAAGCGCAGGTTTTATCAGCTCATCTACTCTTATGGTAGTTGCAACTGCCGCAATTTGCAGTTACGTAACATCACCGCTGTATCCGCCTATAACAGTTCTGCGTTTTTCATTCGTAATTATCGGAGGAATTTTTGGTTTATGGGGAATAGTGCTTGCTTCCTGCGTTGTTATGATTAATATGTGCGCTAAAACTTCGCTCGGAGTGCCGTATATGTCGTCGCTTGCACCGTTTTCGCTGAAAAGTATGAGGGATGTTTTCATTCGTGCTGACTGGAAAAGCCTTTCAAAGCGTACAATAAAGGTGCAGAAATTCCCTGAAACGGAGGACAGCTATGCAGACAAAAATTAAATTTCCTTCAAAAAGGCTGTTGCTTCTTATATTCCTTTCAGGTGTATCCGTAATTTTGCTCGAAAGCTTTGACCTTCCTGAAAATACGTCATTTCTGTTCAACCTTTTCACCTTGCTTTGCGGATTTTCAATAACAGCATTGTTTTTCATACCGTCAGTAATAATAAAAAACAGAACAGACCTTGATTTTATGTCGCTGGCTCATATAAAAACGCCCAACGCAATAGTTTTTGTTTCTGCTTTTTACTGCCTGTACTTTGTCTATACTGCGGAATATTTTTTGATCAAATACTGCGATATGTTTTCGAAAAAGCTCAATAGTGAGGCAAATATTTTTGCAGTTGCTTTCGTTTTACTTGCCGTCTGCGTGTATGCCGCCTATAAAGGGACTAACGCAATTGCAAGATGCTCAATTTTCGTCTTTGTCTTTTCTTTTATTGTATTTCTGATAGTTTTCGCAGGTAATATTTCTAATTTTGAAATAAACAATACTGAATTTAGTTTTAACGGTCAGAAAAATGATTTTATAAATAATACTTCTTTTTTTCTCACACCTGCATTTACTGCGGTAATATTTTCGGTTTTATCAGGCTATACCAAAAATTTCCGTTCAAGGCAAATTGTTTTTTCAGTTGCTGTAACAGCAATTGTTTATGGACTGATTCTGTTTTTCACAACTTTCGTACTCGGAGAATATGCATTTGCACAGGATTACAGATGCTTTTTACTTTCCAAAACAACTCACTTCGGCAATGTCAGTGGCTTTGACAGCCTTTATCTTTCAATATCACTGCTAACAGTATTTCTCTTAATTTCGCTGATTCTGACGTGTATTTGCAAATCAACCGGTAAAAGCAGTTCTTTGCCGATTGTGCTTGTTTTTTCAGTTATCATTTTTGTACTTTTTATATGTTCTTATCATTTTAATGCTGTAAAAGAATTATTAACGAATCACTATATTTTAAATATTCTCACCTTTATCTCAGCCGTTGTAATTCCTGTAATCTATCTGTTTGCTTTCGGGAGGAGATTAAATGACTAAAAAAATATTATTAATCCTTCTTTGTATCTTATCAATCCTGTTTACAGGCTGTTCCGGCTCAAAGCAGGTTGACAAGGCTTCAATTGCAGAAACTGTGACGGTAGGGGAAAAGGACGGAAAAATCTGCTACACGTTTTATCTGCTTTCGAGTTCCGATACACCCGTTTTCACTTCTGTATTTGCAGATTCCTTTGAACAAGCCTGCTCAAAAGCAAAAAGCGAATATATACCAAACCTTTCGCTTTCAAAGCTTGAGCTGTTCATAACAGAGGAGAAAATAGCGGATAAAACACTTAAGTCTGATATAAAGTATATATCCGAAAAGCCTTATTTTTCACCCCTTATGTATGTAACATTATGCGATGAAAATTTAGAGGAAAAATTTGTAAACGATAAAAAGCTACCTGAACAGGTTGAAGAACATATTATTCTACTAAAGAATAAAAACAAAGATATAAGCCTTAATTCTTTATCTATATTCAATAATTTTTTCTCAGACAGCAATAAAGAATTTTCTGTTTCATATATTAATTCTGAAAAAGAAATAAAAGCTGAAACTATAAAAATTAATGCTGAAAAATGAGAAAAATAATAAAATATTTGAAAAATAATTCATAAAAAGACTTTATACCGACCTCAATATGGTGTATAATAGAGATAACTATAATACCCGAAATATTTAAGGCGGTGAATGTATGTCTGTTGAATTTTCTGTTCCTTTGTCGGATATTGTCAATGATTTAAACCTGAGTGAGGTTTATGTAGCGGAAAATTATAAAGATATTAATATAACGACTGTTGAAATTAACAGACCGGGACTTGAGCTTACAGGCTACTTTGAATTTTTTGATAACAAGCGTATTCAGGTTCTCGGAAATACCGAATTTTCATATCTCGGACGTTTCGGTTCGGAAGCTCAGAGAATGGTTATCGACTCAATTTTCAGCTTTGGTCCGCCTGCAGTAATTATCTGTCGTGACATTGAGCCTTCATCTGCAATTCTTGAGAGTGCAAAGCTTCACAAGGTTTCGATTTTCAGTACAGACGATAACACATCAGATTTAACCGCCCGACTTGTTCACTATCTTAACAACGCTCTTGCACCCAGAATCACACGTCACGGTGTGCTTGTCGAGGTTTACGGTGAAGGCTGTCTGCTTATCGGCGACAGCGGAGTAGGTAAGAGCGAAACAGCTATGGAGCTTATAAAGCGCGGTCACCGCCTTGTTGCTGATGACGCAGTTGAAATCCGCAGAACCTCTGCAACAACGCTCATCGGTCAGTCACCTGCAAATATCAGGCATTTTATCGAGCTTCGAGGAATAGGAATTATCAACGCACGTAAGCTTTTCGGTATGGGTGCTGTTAAAATGCAGGAAAAGATTGACATGGTAATCAACCTTGAACTCTGGGACAGCGCAAAGGTTTATGACAGAATGGGACTTGATAATGAATATATGGACATTCTCGGAGTTGAAGTGCCTACTCTTACAATCCCTGTAAAACCCGGCCGAAACCTTGCAGTAATTATTGAAGTAGCCGCTATGAACAACAGACAGAAGAAAATGGGCTATAATGCCGCACAGGATTTGTTGCGCAGTCTTGGAATGGACGTTGACGAGATGACCGATTCACCTAAAACCGTAGTAGATAAATGGGAGTAAGAACATAAATGAAGTTAATAGCAGACCTTCACACACATACAATAGCATCAACTCACGCATATGCAACCGTTACTGAAATGGCTTATGAAGCCTCAGAACTCGGGCTTTTTGCTTTGGCTATAACAGACCATGCCCGTACAATGCCGGGAGCACCGGGTCCGTTTTACTTTGAATCGCTCGGTCTTTTGCCTGAGTATCTTCAGGGCGTAAGACTGTTGCGAGGAATAGAAGCAAATATCTGCGATTATGACGGAAATATTGACGTTGAAGCTTCTCTTCAGAATCACCTTGACTGGATAGTAGCTTCAATGCACACAATTACGCTCGACGGTAAGGCAACGGTTGAAAAATGCACCAACGCTTACCTGAAATTAGCAGAAAATCCGAATGTTAATGTAATCGGTCACAGCGGTTCGGAGTACTTTAAATATGATTATGACAAGGTTATTCCTGTTTTTGCCAAGAACGGCAAGCTTGTTGAAATTAACGATTCGGCATTCAGATATAACAGAGATTATGTCGGTAACTGCGTAACAATCGCAAAGCTCTGCAAAAAGTACGGCGCAAGAATCTGCGTTGATACCGACGCCCACTTTACAAATACTCTCGGCAGAGCAGGCAAAACGCTTGAAATGCTTGAGGACATTGATTTTCCCGAAAAGCTTATTGTGAACACAAGCGTTGAAAACTTAAAGGCATATTTTGATGAGAAGAATATTTCATATTGATATAGAATAAAGGGGTATTTTATGAATAAAAGCGAAATTATTTTTAATCTTGCTGAAATTCTGGGTTGTGAAGCAAGACAAAATGAGCCTATGAGCAAGCACACTTCATTTAAAATCGGCGGAAATGCCGACGCTTACATAAAAGTAAACAACCTGAGCAAGCTCAGCACCATTTTAAAAGAATGTCAGGACTCAAATGTTGACTATATGATACTCGGCAACGGCAGCAATCTGCTCGTAAGCGACGATGGAATCAGAGGTGCCGTTATCCGACTTGACGGTGATTTCCGCAAAATCACGCTTGTTGATGATACAACTATTTTCTGCGGTGCAGGGGCAACGCTTGCTTATCTTTGCAAGTTTGCGCTCAACTGCGGTTTGTCGGGACTTGAATTTGCGTGGGGAATCCCCGGCACTGTCGGCGGCGCAGTATTTATGAATGCAGGCGCATATGACGGAGAAATGAAAGATGTTGTACACAGTGTTTCCCACATTTCGCCGAGCGGAGAAATCGGCAGAATCGAAAAGGACGATTTGAACTTTGGTTACAGAACAAGCGTTTACCGCAACAATAATATGATAATTACGGGCGTTACCCTAAAGCTTAAAAAGGGCAATCCCGATGAAATAAGAGCAAAGATGGACGATTATATGTCACGCCGCAGTACAAAACAGCCGCTTGAATATCCAAGTGCAGGCAGTGTGTTCAAACGCCCTGAGGGTAACTTTGCAGGAGCACTGATTGAGCAGTGCGGCTTAAAGGGAAAGCTTTGCGGAGGCGCTCAGGTTTCCGAAAAGCACGCTGGCTTTATAATCAATAAGTCCAACGCAACTGCAAAAGACGTAAGAGATTTAATCAGTCAGATTCAGAAAACCGTTTCAGACAAAACAGGTTATAATCTCGAATGTGAGCTGATTATACTATAATTTTGGTGATTTTATGGAATTTGTAATAATAACGGGAATGTCGGGAGCAGGCAAAACAAGCGCACTCCACGTCCTTGAAGATATCGGGTACTATTGCGTTGATAATATCCCTGCATCATTGCTTTCCACACTCTATACCTTGTGCCTTAATTCAAAGGACAATATGATGAAGCGTGTGGCAGTAGTAGTTGACGTAAGAGGCAACGAAAACTTTGAAGATATGTATTCAGAGCTTGAAAATTTCAAGAAAAAGTACAAAAGCGTAAGCATACTTTTCTTTGATGCAAAGGTTGATTGTCTTATTGTCAGGTATAAAGAAACACGCCGAAAGCATCCATTGTCCGAACGGCTCAAAGACGGCTCTGTTTCGGAAGCGGTAGAGTTTGAAAAGGCTCTGCTTATCCCGATAAAAAAGCTTGCTGACTATAAAATTGATACAACCTATATGTCAAACAAACAGCTTCGTGAGCGTGTTATGTCTATGTTTATGGAGGACACCTTTATGTCGTTCGGCTTTAAGTACGGAATTCCGCTTGAAGCCGACCTTATTATTGACGTTCGCTGTCTGCCTAATCCGTACTATATTCCCGAGCTTAAGCACCTTACGGGACTTGACCAAAAGGTTCGTGATTATGTACTCAACAGCGACGAAACGCAGGAATTTATCAGACGCACTCTTAATTTGCTTGATTTTTCCGTTCCGCTTTACCTTAAAGAAGGCAAAAGCGAGCTTGTAGTCGGAATCGGCTGTACAGGCGGAAAGCACCGGAGCGTTACAATTGCAAGAACGCTTGACGAGCATTTTGTTCAGAAGGGCTACCGCTGCGTAATCCAGCACCGTGACGTATCCAAATAAAATGATTTAGTATACCAAGGGAGGATAAAAGTGTCTTTTTCTTCCGAAATTAAAAAGGAGCTCTGCCAAGCAGAAGTTTACGACAGAGAGCTTTTAAAGGCTGAGCTTTACGGAATGTTGCTGTTCGGAAAGACATTTTCCGAGAGCAAAATTGTTTTTAAAACCGAAAACACCTATGCCTGCAAGCGTATAACGTTTTTGCTACAGAATTTATATATGCCTATACTTGAAAAGCAGTCGGCACTTCGTACAAAGTCAGATGATACTCACCTTTACAAGATAGCGGTTGTAGATTCTGATGAATGCAAACGGATTTTCGAGGATTTCGGTCATTCTAAAAATCAGGTTTCACTGCGTGTAAACAGGGCAAACGTAAGCTCAGAGGAACTGTCAGGCGCATTTATCAGGGGAGTATTCCTTTCCTGCGGTTCGGTTTCCGACCCGATGAAAGGCTATCACGCAGAGTTTTGCGTTCCACACAGAAACTTATCGCTTGATTTGTGCAAAATTCTATCTGAAATTACCGAGTGTGATTTTACTCCCAAAACAGTTGTGCGAAACGGAAGCTACGTAGTCTATTTCAAGGGCAGTGAACAAATTTGCGACCTGCTTACATATATCGGCGCACCCGTCAAGGCAATGGAGATTATGGGTACCAAGGCTGTAAAGCTTGTGCGCAACAACGTAAACCGCCGTATTAACGGTGAGCTTGCAAATATCGGTAAGGTAGCCTCAGCTTCTGCCAAACAGCTCAAAGCAATAGAAAAGATTAAAAAGACAAAAGGGCTTGATTCTTTGCCCGACGATTTAAGAGAAATTGCATATTTAAGGCTTGAAAACCCCGAAATGTCACTTAGGGATTTGGGACAGAATCTAAATCCGCCCATAAGCCGAAGCGGAGCAAACCACAGAATACAAAGACTGCTTGAATACGCAGATGAATAATTGAATTTTCAGAGGTGCAACTCTAATGGATAAAAAAATGACGTTTGAACAGGCAAACGCAAAGCTTGAAGAAATTGTAAAGAATATGGAAAACAAAGGTCTTACCTTGCAGGAAAGCGTTGAGCAGTACGCTCAGGCTTGCGAGCTACTGGCTTACTGTATGAAAGAGCTTGAAAGTTGCAAGGGACAGATTGAAGATATAAACGAGAGAATACAGCGCATAAAGAATGGGGAGGGAAACTTAGTTGAAGACTGATTATATTTCTTTTACAGAAAAATATTTATTTGATTTTCTGCCTGACCTGAGCTGCAAAGAAAAAAAGCTTATAGAATCTATGAAATACAGCCTTGAAGCCGGCGGAAAGCGTGTTCGCCCCTGCCTTGTGTTTGAATTTGCTCAGCTTTGCGGCGAAAATCCCGAAAAAGCGGCACCGTTTGCCTGTGCTGTTGAGATGATTCACACATACTCGCTTATTCACGATGATTTGCCTTGTATGGATGACGACGATTTAAGACGGGGAAAGCCGTCAAATCATATAGTTTACGGAGAAGATATTGCTTTGCTTGCTGGAGATGCGCTTCAGACTCTTGCCTTCGAGATTATGAGCAGTGACAAAACTTCAGAGCTTATCGGCGACAAAGCCTGCCGTAAGGGCGTAAACACCCTTGCAAAATACGCAGGAGCAGTCGGAATGGTCGGAGGTCAGGTTATAGACCTTATGAGCGAAAATACCAACGCTCCAGTTGAAGTTCTGCGTGAAATGGACTACAAAAAGACTGCCTGTCTTATAAAAGCGGCTTGCGAGCTCGGTTGTATCTGTGCAGATGCAGATGAAAAATATATAAAAGCCGCCTCGGAATACGGCGAGTGCATTGGAATTGCTTTTCAGATTCAGGACGATATTCTCGATGTAACCTCATCAAACGAGGAGCTTGGCAAGCCTGTCGGCAGTGATTTGGAAAACAGCAAGTCTACCTATGTTTCACTTCTCGGCATTGAAAGATGCCGTGAGCTTGTAGATGAACTCACAGAAAAGGCTTTAAAGTCACTTGAAGTATTCAGCGGTGACGTAAGCAGTCTTTCTGATTTTGCACGTCAGCTTGCCTGCCGTAAAAAATAAGATTTATTGTAATTAAATTCAGGAAATGGTAATTAACTATGGGTGAATATAAACTTCTTTCAAAAATTAAATCACCTAATGATGTAAAACGCTTAAATGAGGACGATATTCCAAAGCTTTGTACAGAAATACGTGAAAAGCTTGTTGAAACTGTATCTGTAAACGGAGGTCATCTTTCTCCGAATCTCGGAGTGGTCGAGCTTACCGTAGCTCTTCACAGAAGCTTTAATTTCCCGAAAGACAGCATTGTATGGGATGTCGGACACCAAAGCTATACACATAAATTACTTACAGGAAGATACGAAAGCTTTGACACCCTTCGCCGGAAGGGTGGTATATCCGGATTTCCTAAAAGGTCAGAAAGCAAGTACGACGACTTCAACACTGGTCACAGCAGTACATCAATTTCAGCGGCATTCGGAATAGCCAATGCAAAGCTGTTAAACGGTGACAACAGTCACACTATTGCTGTAATAGGTGATGGCTCGTTTACGGGTGGACTTGCGTTTGAAGC
>CAMBNE010000025.1 GCA_945868935.1 uncultured Clostridia bacterium | reverse complement strand
GAGCCGTCGGGTGTTGCAACATTCGTTCTTGCGTTTGTTTCAACGCCGAATGCCTTTGTAACGTAGTTTTCACTGCCGAGGAAGCCTGCCGCAATCAGCACAAGCTCAACGTCAACGCTGTATTCCGAGCCTGCAACCTCTTTCATCATCATTCTGCCTGTCTTTTTGTCCTTTTCGGGAGTAAGCTTAACAAGTACGGCGCTCTTGAGATTGCCGTTTTTGTCCTTGATAAATTCCTTGACGGTGGTCTGATAAACTCTGGGGTCGTGACCGAATACCTCAATAGCCTCTTCCTGACCGTAGTCTGTCTTGCAGACTCTCGGCCACTGCGGCCAGGGGTTATCCTCTGTTCTCTCGTCGGGGAGCTTGGGCATCATTTCAAGCTGTAACACAGACTTTGCACCGTGTCTTATGCTTGTGCCCACACAGTCGTTGCCTGTGTCGCCGCCGCCGATTACCATTACGTTTTTGCCCTTAGCGGAAATATACGTTCCGTCTGTCAGACCGTTTTCAAGCAGTGACTTTGTTGTTGATTTAAGGAAGTCAACTGCAAAGTAAATGCCGTTTGCATCTCTGCCCGGAACTTTGATATCTCTCGGGTTTGACGCACCGCAGGCGAGAATTACTCTGTCGTATTCCTTTAAAAGCTGAGCAGCTTTTACGTCCTTGCCTACGTTTACATTTGTTCTGAACTCAACGCCCTCTGCTTTCATAACGTCAACCTTGCGGTCGATAACGTGCTTTTCAAGCTTCATATTCGGAATACCGTACATCAGCAGTCCGCCGATGCGGTCACTGCGCTCAAAAACTGTTACCGAGTGACCTCTCCTGTTGAGTTGGTCAGCGGCGGCAAGTCCCGAAGGACCTGAGCCGATAACGGCAATCTTCTTGCCTGTTCTTACCTTTGGCGGCTGAGGAGCGGCAAAGCCCTCGATATAAGCGTTTTCAATAATGCCGTACTCGTTAGCCTTTACCGTAACAGCGTCACCGTTTGCACCGCAGGTACAAGCCTTTTCGCAGAGCGCAGGGCAGACACGTGATGTAAATTCGGGAAAGTTGTTTGTAAGCTTAAGGCGGTTATACGCCTGTTCCCATGCGTTTTTGAAGATGAGGTCATTCCACTCGGGAATGAGGTTGTTCAGCGGGCAACCCGAATATGCGTTGCCTATCATCATTCCCGACTGGCAGAACGGTACGCCGCATTCCATACAGCGTGCGCCCTGCTTTGACTGCTCCTCCTTTGAAAGGGGAGTGTGGAACTCGTCATAATTATTTATACGTTCTTTAACGGAGAATGCGGGAGCGTCCTCACGCTTATAGTCCATAAATCCGGTTGGTTTTCCCATTGCTGTTCTCCTCCTTATTTGTTGTGGATAATCTGGTAGAATGCTTCGATTCTTGCCTGCTCGTTGCTCATACCCTTTTCTTCGTTTACGGCTATGGCAGACATCATTTTCTTGTAGTCATGGGGGATAATTCTCTTGAACTTCGGCAGATATTCGTCAAAGTTGTCAAGAATATCCTTGCCCTTCTTGGAGCCGGTAGCCTTGACGTGTTCTTTGATAAGCTCATTAAGCTCGAGGATTTCGTACTTCTCGGTTACTTCGGAGAAGAGCACCATTTCCTTGTTTAGCTTGGTGTACAAATCTCTGTCCTCGTCAAGAACATAAGCAACACCGCCCGACATACCTGCGGCAAAGTTTTTGCCTGTTTTGCCGATAACAACAACACGTCCGCCTGTCATATATTCACAGCCGTGGTCGCCGACGCCCTCAACAACAGCAGTAGCGCCCGAATTTCTTACGCAGAAACGCTCGCCTGCAACGCCGTTGATAAACGTCTTACCGCTTGTTGCGCCGTAGAGTGCAACGTTACCGATGATGATATTTTCGTCAGCTTCGAAGGTTGATTCCTTCGGAGGATAAACAACAAGCTTACCGCCTGAAAGTCCCTTGCCGAAGTAGTCGTTGCTGTCGCCGACAAGCTCAAGCGTAAGACCGTTGGGAATGAATGCACCGAAGCTCTGACCGCCTGAGCCGTTGCAGATAACCTTGAAGGTATCGTCTGCAAGAGTGTTGTAGTATTTCTTGGTGATTTCCGAACCGAAGATTGTACCGAAGGAACGGTCGGTGTTCTTCACGCTGAGTTCAATTGTCTTTTTAGTGCCCTTTGCAAGAGCAGTTTTGAATTCCTTAAGAAGTACCTTTTCGTCAAGAGTTTCCTCAAGCTTAAAGTCGTACTTGCTCTTTTTAGCATATTCGATTTTTTCGTTTGCAAAGTCGCAGTTGAGAATGTTGGAAAGGTCAACCTCAGATGCCTTGCCCTCGATGCCTTCCTTGGGCTTGATAAGGTCGATTCTGCCGACAAGCTCGTCAACCGTTCTTACGCCGAGCTTTGACATATATTCTCTGAGCTCGTTTGCAACAAAGAGCATAAAGTTTACAACATATTCGGGCTTGCCCATAAATCTCTTGCGAAGCTCGGGATTCTGGGTTGCAACGCCGAACGGACAGGTGTCAAGGTTGCAGACTCTCATCATTGCACAGCCGAGTGTTACAAGCGGAGCAGTGGCAAAGCCGAATTCCTCTGCACCGAGCATAGCTGCGATTGCAACGTCACGTCCGGTCATAAGCTTACCGTCGGTTTCAATTACAACCTTGTTGCGCAAGTCGTTCATAATGAGCGTCTGATGAGCCTCGGCAAGACCGAGCTCCCAGGGCAGACCTGCGTTGTAGATTGAGTTTCTCGGAGCGGCACCCGTACCGCCGTCGTAGCCTGAAATGAGAATTACGCCTGCGCCTGCCTTTGCAACGCCTGCGGCAACTGTACCTACGCCGCATTCGGAAACAAGCTTAACCGAGATTCTTGCGTCTTTATTTGCGTTTTTGAGGTCGTAAATAAGCTGTGCAAGGTCCTCAATTGAATAAATATCGTGGTGGGGCGGAGGTGAGATAAGCGATACACCCGGAGTTGAGTGACGTGTCTTGGCAATCCAAGGATAAACCTTTTTGCCCGGAAGATGACCGCCCTCGCCGGGCTTTGCTCCCTGCGCCATTTTAATCTGAATTTCGTCGGCTGAGGTGAGGTAGCGTGAGGTTACGCCGAAACGTCCCGACGCAACCTGCTTGATAGCAGAGCATCTGTTTTCAGCCTTGCCCTTGGTTTCGAGTCTTTCAAGGCTTTCGCCGCCCTCGCCTGAGTTTGACTTGCCGTGAAGTCTGTTCATTGCAATTGCGAGAGCCTCGTGAGCCTCCTGCGAAATAGAGCCGTATGACATTGCGCCTGTCTTGAAACGTCTTACGATTGATTCAACGCTTTCAACCTCGTCAAGGGGAACAGGCTTGTCGGCGTACTTGAAGTCGAACAGACCTCTGATGCTTACGGGGTCCATTTCGTCGGAAATCATATGCGAATACTTTTTGTAAAGCTCGTAGTCGTTTGTGCGTGTAGCCATTTGCAGAGTGTGAATTGTCTGCGGATTGTAGAGGTGCTCCTCCTTGCCGCTTCTGAATTTGTGACTGCCACGTGATTCAAGCTCTGTTGTAGTGCTCAGTCCGAGCGGGTCAAATGCGGCTGTGTGGAGCGTGTCTACGTTTTTCTCAATATCCTTGATTGTGATACCGCCGATTCTGCTTACCGTGTCGGTGAAGTACTCGTCAATAACGTCCTTGCTGATACCGATAGCCTCGAAAATCTGCGAACCCTGATAGGACTGGATAGTTGAAATACCCATTTTTGATGCGATTTTTACGATGCCGTGCAAAACTGCGTTGTTGTAATCGTCAACAGCGGCATAGTAGTCCTTGTCGAGCAGGTCGTCGTTAATAAGCTCGTGGATTGTTTCCTGAGCAAGGTAGGGGTTGATTGCGCTTGCACCGTAGCCGAGCAATGTTGCAAAGTGGTGAACCTCTCTGGGCTCGCCGCTTTCGAGAACGACTGCAAGAGAAGTTCTCTTTTTTGTTGCAACGAGGTGCTGGTGAACTGCTGAAACTGCAAGCAGAGAGGGAATAGCAAGGTGGTTTTCGTCAACGCCTCTGTCGGAGAGGATAAGGATATTTGCACCGTCGTTGTATGCCTTGTCACATTCAATAAACAGTCTTTTTACTGCCTTTGAAAGTCTTGTGTTCTTATAGTAAAGTATCGGAATAACTGCAACCTTAAAGCCCTTGATTTTCATATTCTTGAGCTTCAGGATATCGGTTGAAGTGAGAATCGGGTTATGAATCTTCATAACCTTGCAGTTTTCGGGTTTTTCTTCAAGAATGTTGCCGTCCTCACCGATGTAAACTGTTGTTGAGGTGACAATCTCCTCACGGATTGCGTCAATAGGCGGATTTGTAACCTGAGCAAAAAGCTGTTTAAAGTAGTTGAACAGCGGCTGAGGCTCGTTTGAAAGAACGGCAAGAGGACTGTCGGTACCCATTGCGGCAATTGATTCACTGCCGTTTTTAGCCATCGGAAGAATAGAGGTCATAACCTCCTCATAGGTGTAGCCGAATGCCTTCTGAAGTCTTTTTCTTGCTTCGCTTGAGTGCTCCTCAACCTTTGCGTTCGGGATTTTCAAATCCTTGAGGTTTACAAGGTTGCTGTCGAGCCACTCACCGTAGGGCTGTTTAGATGCGTAATATTCCTTAAGCTCGTCGTCGTCGATAAGTCTGCCCTGAACTGTGTCAACAAGGAGCATCTTACCGGGACGGAGTCTTTCTTTCTTTACAATCTTTGACGGCTCAATCGGAAGTGCACCGACTTCTGAGGAAAGAATGAGGTTGCCGTCATTTGTGATGTAGTAACGTGAGGGGCGCAGACCGTTTCTGTCGAGTACGGCGCCCATAATGTCACCGTCGGAAAAGAGGATTGACGCAGGACCGTCCCAGGGCTCCATCATGGTAGCGTAGTACTGATAGAAATCTCTCTTTTTCTGTGACATTGTGCCGTTGTTATCCCAGGGCTCCGGAATTGTAATCATAACTGCAAGCGGAAGCTCCATACCGCTCATAACAAGGAATTCAAGTGTGTTGTCGAGCATTGCAGAGTCGGAGCCTTCTGTATTTACAACGGGAATAACCTTGTCGAGGTCGCCCTTTAAATGCTCGGAGCGCATTGTTTCCTCACGTGCAAGCATCTTGTCTGCGTTTCCTCTGATTGTGTTGATTTCGCCGTTGTGAACAATCATTCTGTTAGGATGAGCTCTCTCCCAGCTTGGGTTTGTGTTGGTTGAGAAACGTGAGTGTACCATTGCGATAGCCGACTCGTAATCATCATCCTGCAAGTCGAGGAAGAATCTTCTTAAGTCGCCTACAAGGAACATACCCTTATATACAATAGTTCTGCTTGAAAGAGAAACAACGTATGTATCCTCGTTACTCTGTTCAAAAACACGTCTTGCAACGTAGAGCTTGCGGTCAAAGTCAAGACCTTTCTTTACGCCGGCAGGACGCTTGATAAAGCACTGCATAATTGCAGGCATACAGTCAAGCGCACGCTTGCCGATAACGGTGGTGTCGGAGGGAACGTTTCTCCAACCGAGCACCTCAAGTCCTTCTTTCTGAGCAATAATCTCAAACATCTTTTTAGCCTGATTTCTTGCAAGCTCGTTCTGCGGAAAGAAGAACATACCAACGGCATAATCCCTTTCGGAAAGGAGATTGATGCCTATTTCTTTTGCTGCTTTTTTGAAAAACTTGTGGGAAATCTGAAGCAGAATACCTACGCCGTCGCCCGTTTTGCCTTCTGCATCCTTACCTGCACGGTGCTCGAGCGTTTCAACAATAGTAAGAGCGTTTGCAACGGTGTCGTGCGATTTAACGCCCTTAATGTTTACAACAGCGCCTATACCGCAGTTGTCGTGCTCGAACCTCGGAGAATAAAGACCGCTGTTCTGCGTTTGTCTGTTCTCTGTCTGTCCCATCAAAAATCATCCTTTCCTGATACTGATACTAAAATCTAAATAAAAACTATATAAGATTTCAGTACTGATTTTCGCCTTTGAAAACCCTATCACGCTCCTTTATATAATAGTTTATATATAAGAGCGAATTCACATATCAGATTTATTTATTAACAGCGGCGTCTGCCGCTATAATATATGAAACAATCTGTTCATAAAACGAATGGAAATTCAATATATATATTATATGAATTAAACGTCGGCACAAAGCTTTGAATTGCTGAACTTTGCAATTTTAGTTTTAAAATCCTGCATTTTTGCGCAGAGTTAAAAATACATACGACGTGTGACTGTATTATATAACCTGAAACGTCGGTTTGTCAAGGGTGAAATACAGGAAATTGCAACTTTTTTGAAGTAATCATTCATAAAAATGTATGATTTGTTGATTTTGTGCAACGGCACAAGGGTAAAAACGGAATAAATGCAAGAATTTTAATAAAACTTGCATTTTTTAAATTTTTTTAGAAAAATCTATTGACAAATCACGAAAAGTAGAATATACTAACAGCAATGACAACAGCAAGGGCGCTGTAGGCAATGTGCTTACAGTGTCCTTTTGTGTTTTTAGTCAAATTTTAAAACTGGATAGGAGAGAATTAAAATGGCAAAAGTTCCGGAGTTATTTGGCAGCATGGTATTTAACGACCAGAAAATGCAGGAAAGACTTCCAAAGTCAACTTACAAGGCATTGAAGAAAACAATCCAGAACGGCGAACCTCTTGATTTAAGCGTTGCAAACGTAGTTGCATCTGCAATGAAGGACTGGGCAGTTGAGTTGGGCTGTACACACTACACCCACTGGTTCCAGCCTATGACAGGCGTAACCGCTGAAAAGCACGACAGCTTTATCAGCCCCAACGGCGACGGTCAGGTTATTATGGAGTTCTCGGGTAAAGAACTTGTAAAGGGTGAGCCGGACGCATCGTCATTCCCCAGTGGCGGCATTCGTGCCACATTCGAGGCAAGAGGCTACACAACATGGGACCCCACCTCTTATGCATTTGTTAAGGACGGAACACTTTACATTCCCACAGCTTTCTGTTCATACACAGGCGAGGTTCTTGATAAAAAGACTCCTCTGCTCCGTTCAATGGAAAGAATCAGCACAGAGGCTGTAAAGGTTCTTAACCTCCTCGGCAAAAAGGACGTAACAAGAGTTACAACAACAGTAGGACCTGAGCAGGAATACTTCCTTATTGATAAGGAAATGTATGACCAGAGAGAGGACCTTATCTATACAGGCAGAACACTTTTCGGTGCAAAGGCACCCAAGGGACAGGAGCTTGACGACCATTACTTCGGTGCTATCAAGACAAGAGTTGCCGCTTATATGAGAGATCTCGACGAGGAACTCTGGAAGCTCGGAATTCTTGCAAAGACAAAGCACAACGAGGTTGCTCCCTCACAGCACGAGCTTGCACCTATCTTTACTACAACCAATATCGCAACCGACCACAACGAGCTTACAATGGAGATTATGAAGAAAACAGCCGAGAAACACGGTCTTGTATGTCTTCTCCACGAAAAGCCCTTCGCAGGCGTTAACGGCTCAGGTAAGCACAACAACTGGTCAATTTCCACTAACACAGGCGAAAACCTCCTCGACCCCGGCAAAGAGCCTGAGAAGAACATTCAGTTCCAGCTCTTCCTTGCAGCTATCGTAAAGGCTGTTCACGAGTATCAGGACCTTCTCAGAATCACAGTTGCTTCGGCAGGCAACGACCACCGTCTTGGTGCAAACGAAGCACCGCCTGCAATCATTTCAATGTATCTCGGCGACGATCTGGGCGCACTTGTTGATTCAATCATCAACGATACAGAATATGTAAGCAAGGGCAA
Source organism: uncultured Clostridia bacterium (assembly GCA_945868935.1). Lineage (GTDB taxonomy): Bacteria > Bacillota > Clostridia > Oscillospirales > Acutalibacteraceae > Ruminococcoides. The sequence continues at coordinate 1,395 of CAMBNE010000025.1, read as the reverse complement.
GGTTAAGATGATGACGGGCGTTGATGTTCTTCCCGACTTTATGAAGGACAATTCAGACCGTAACCGTACTTCACCGTTTGCTTTCACAGGCAACAAGTTTGAGTTCAGAGCTTTGGGTTCTTCACTCAACATCGCTTGTCCCAACTACATTCTCAACACAATGGTAGCTGAGGAGCTTTCACAGTTCTACGCTGAGCTTAAGGACGCTGACAATATGGAAGCTGCTGTTAAGGCTCTTATCAAAAAGACATTTACAGAGCATCAGGATATTATCTTCAACGGCAACAACTACGCTCCCGAGTGGGTTGAAGAAGCTGAAAGAAGAGGACTCTGCAACTACAAGTCACTTCCCGAAGCTGTTGCTCACTTCATTGACAAGAAGAACGTTGACCTCTTTGTAAAGAACAAGATTTGTTCCGAAGAAGAAGTAAGAGCAAGATATGAAATCGAGCTTGAAAATTACGCTAAGCAGATTAACATTGAAGCACTCACAATGATTGATATGGCTAAGAAGAATATCCTTCCCGCTGTTTCGGCATACGTAAGAGAGCTTACAGATACTGCTCTTGCCAAGAAGGCACTTTCAGACGCTATTCCTACTTCTGTTGAAGAAGAGCTCGTAGCAAGCCTTTCAACAAAGCTTGTAAGCTTCAGCAAAAAGACTGCAGAGCTTGAAGAAGCTGTTATCAAGGCAAGCGAGTACAGCAGCGATAACTTAGCTTATGCAACCTACTACAGAGAAACAGTATTTGCACTTATGCAGGAGCTTCGTGCAGTAGGCGATTCAATGGAAACAGAAACATCTTCCGAATACTGGCCTTATCCCTCATACGGCGAAATGCTTTTCGGTGTTTGATTTTCAAAAACGGCTAAATAAATCTATACATTATATAGTATAAAATGATGACACAATGGTGTGTAATCCGACAGGCTTAATTCCTGTCAGATTATACGCCATTTTTGTTATATCAAAATAAAGAGGAGAGAATATTATGACAGACATACTAAATGGTGTAAACAGTGTCATTTTCGGCACTGAAGGCGTCTGGTTCCTGATCGGCGCAGCACTCGTATTCTTTATGCAGTGCGGATTTGCAATGGTAGAAACAGGCTTTACAAGAGCTAAAAACGCAGGTAACATCATAATGAAAAACCTGATGGACTTCTGTATCGGTACAGTGGTATTTATGCTTCTTGGTTTCGGACTTCTTTGCGGTGAAGACGCATTATTCGGCTTGGTTGGTGTTCCTAACCTTGACATCTTTACAAACTTTGCAGAGTTCCCCTGGCACAACTTCGTATTTAATATGGTATTCTGTGCTACTACCGCAACAATCGTTTCAGGTGCAATGGCTGAAAGAACAAAGTTTGCTTCATACTGCATCTATTCATTAG
>CAMBNE010000024.1 GCA_945868935.1 uncultured Clostridia bacterium | reverse complement strand
TTCCAATTAAATCATCGTTATAGTAATAAACAAACATTTCCGTAAGGGACGGCTTCCCAGACGTCCCCAATCACATAAATTACTTTGCAATTTATGTGACGGACACGGCACGCCGTGTCCCTACGAAAAAATATCAACACTTTAACCTAAAATTTCAAGTCCCTTTTCAAGTCTTTTCAGCGACTCATCTCTGCCTAAAATGTCTAAAATCTCAATTGCGCCGCCGGGAGTGACCGTCTTGCCTGCCGCCGCAATTCGTACAGGCCACATAACAGTGCCGTTCTTAAGCTCCTTTTCAACAGCCATATTGATAAGGCAGTCGTGAATAGCGTCAGCCGTCCACTCGGGCAGAGCCTTAAGTCTTTCGTAAGCCTCTTTGAGCACAACGGGAGCGTTTTCAAGATTTGTCTTGCTCTTTTTGTTTACAAAAAGCTCCTTGCCATATTCGGGAAGCTCAGCAAAAAAGTCGAGCATTTCGGGAATCTGCGTAAGCTGAGTTGTACGCTTCTGCAAAATCTCGGCAAATTTTATATACGGCATTTCCCTGTCGCCGAATACCTTTTTGTAGTACGGCATAGCAACCTCAGTAAACTGCTCGGAAGTCATAGCCTTGATGTACTCGCCGTTGAACCAAGAAAGCTTGTCATAGTCAAATACTGACGGTGACTTGCTGATTCCGCTGATGTCAAATTCCTTTTCAAGCTCTGCAAGCGTGAAAATCTCCTGATTATCCTTCGGGCACCAGCCTAAAAGTGCAATGTAGTTGATGATAGCCTCGGGCAGATAACCCTCGTCAATCAAATCGTAAAAGCCTGTTGCACCGTGACGCTTTGACAGCTTTGAAACGTTGCCGTCCTCGTCCTTGCCCATAATGAGCGGAAGATGAATATAGGTAGGAATTTCCCAGCCGAAAGCCTCGTAAAGAAGATTATACTTCGGCGTGGAGCTTAAATACTCACAGCCACGCACAACGTGAGTAATTCCCATTGTGTGGTCGTCAATCACGTTTGCAAAATTATAGGTCGGGTAGCCGTCTGTTTTAATTAAAATCTGATCCTGCAATTCAGTATTGTCAACGGTAATCTCGCCGAAAACTGCGTCAACAAAGGTTGTACTGCCCTCAATCGGCATCTTCTGACGGATAACATACGGCACACCCTCTGAAAGCAGTCTGTCAATTTCCTCCTGCGGCAAATCACGGCAGTGTCGGTCATAACCTCCGCCGACATTGTCGCTCTGGAGTTTTTCAAGACGCTCCTTTGAGCAGAAGCAACGGTAAGCCTTGCCTTCTTTGATAAGCTGTTCTGCATACGGCAGATACATTCCCTTTCTCTCCGACTGAACATACGGTCCGAAATCACCGCCGATATCGGGACCTTCGTCGTGCTTAAGACCTGCAAGCTTAAGTGTATTATAAATGACGTCAACCGCACCCTCAACAAGGCGTTCACGGTCGGTGTCCTCAATTCTCAAAACAAATTTTCCGTTCTGCGATTTTGCAACAAGATACTCATAAAGAGCCGTTCTCAGGTTGCCCACGTGCATAAATCCCGTAGGACTGGGAGCGTATCTTGTGCGGACAGTTTTGTCAGACATTGCGTTCACTCTCCAAAATAAATAATTATACTTTTTTAGTATACCACATAATCTGCCGTTTTTCAATTATTTTCCGCATAAATGACAGCAAACAAAAACGGAGCCTTTAATGACTCCGTTGTTAAAGTAAAAATATTTACAGATTTTCCTGCAACTCTAAATTCCGAATTACGCATTCCGAATTCCGAATTGAATTATTTTACCTTTGTAAATGTAAAATACGTGTAATTTCCGCCGTAATTCAGTGACAAGGTGAGGTTGCCTTTTTCATAATCAAGCTTATAATCCTCGCCGTTTATCTGAATATCAACCGACGTTCCGTTAAAGGTGTACGAGCTTTCGTCGCTTATTCCTGCAAGCGTAGCAGTGCACTTGCCGTCGTCCGTAAAGACAAAACCGAACTTTTCCTTTTCAATTCCAAGCTCGTCATATTTAATCGTTGAGCCGTTAAGCGTTGCCGTTGTGGGAACCCACTCGCCGACAATCTCTGAATTTTTATTCTCACCGCAACCGCAAAGCATAAACACCGCACAAAAAACGCATATTAAAATGGAAACCGCTTTTTTACCCATCACGTTGTACCTCACATACTTATTAACCATATTTTATCACTTTAAAGCAAATTCGTCAAATCGGGCAATGAGGCAAATTAATGAATAAAAAATATACAAAAGTCAAGTAATGTCTATTTTTTGCGTAATTTTCAGCCGTACTTTTCATTATATCACTAATAAAAGTAAAATCCATTTGCAAAATGCAAGAAAAAAAGTCAAAAAAATTCAAAATATTATTGAGGTTGAGCATATAGAAATTTTCGGAATTAATTTTTGCAATATTTAAAAAGAATAATTGCATTTTAGCTTGAAAAAATAATATACAAGTGTTATAATGCAGTTGTATCTTGAAAATGTGATACTATACATTATAAAAGATTAGATAAGGAGTAGATTTTATGTCAACAAAAGCTTATTATCCTTTGAACGAAATCGGCAAAGGCAAGCCCGGTTTCTCAAAAACAAGGTCAATCATTGAAGCTGCATTCTACGGCAACAATGTTGTACCCGTAAACACACTTAAGGAAGCATACAACCTTGCAAAGAATTCACCCGGTACAATCGTTACCGATATGCCCGTTTACAGAGGCGAGGAATTCGGTCTTGACAAGGACGCTAAGGTTCTTCTTTTCAACGACGGCGCAATCACAGGCAGATACGCTGCTGCACGCCGCATTGCAGGCGAACCCGGCGTTGACTGCGAAGCTCTTGACAAGGTAGCTATGGACGCTATCTACAGCGCTCGTTACAAGAAAATGTATCACGCAACCTGCTATGCAGGTCTTGACCCTGAATTTATGGTTAAGGTTCACCTTCTCATTCCCGAGGGTGAAGAAAACATTATGTACTCATGGATGCTCAACTTCCAGTATATGTCTGACGAGTACGTAAAAATGTACAAGGATTCAAAGCCCGTAGGCGACGGCAAAGAGCCCGACATCTACATCTTCTCAGATCCCCAGTGGACTCCTGTTGAGCACCCCGGCGTAAGCTTTGACTGCCTCAGCGACCCCGCAAAGAAAACTCTCTGCTACTTCAACACAGAAACAAACTGTGCTTGTATCCTTGGTATGAGATACTTCGGCGAGCACAAGAAGGGCACACTTACTATGGTATGGGCAATCGCTAACCGTAACGGCTACGCTTCCTGTCACGGCGGTCAGAAGGAATATCTCCTTCCCGACGGCAGAAGATACGTTGCTTCCGTATACGGCCTTTCAGGCTCAGGTAAGTCAACTCTTACTCACGCTAAGCACGGCGGCAAGTACGAAATCAAGGTTCTCCACGACGACGCATTTATCATCAACACAGATACCTGCGCATCAATCGCAATCGAGCCGACATACTTTGACAAGACAGCCGACTATCCCACAGGCTGCCCCGACAACAAGTACCTCCTTACAGCTCAGAACTGCTCTGCTACTCTTGACGAGGACGGCAAGGTTCAGCTCGTAACAGAGGACATCAGAAACGGCAACGGCAGAGCTATCAAGTCAAAGCTCTGGTCACCCAACCGTGTTGACAAGATTGAAGAGCCCGTTAACGCTATCTTCTGGATTATGAAGGATCCCACAATTCCTCCCGTTGTAAAGCTTAAGGGTGCTTCACTTGCTTCCGTAATGGGCGCAACACTCGCAACAAAGAGATCTTCTGCCGAAAGACTTGCTCCCGGCGTTGACCCCAACAAGCTCGTTGTTGTTCCCTACGCTAACCCGTTCAGAACTTATCCTCTTGCTAACGACTACTCAAAGTTCAAGAAGCTCGTTGAGGAAAAGAACGTTGACTGTTACATCGTTAACACAGGCGACTTTATGGGCAAGAAGGTTCAGCCTAAGGACACACTCGGTATCCTCGAAGCTATCGTAGAGGGCAAGGCTGAATTCAAGAAGTGGGGACCGTTCTCCGACATCGAGATTATGGACTGGGAAGGCTTTGTTCCCGATATGAACGATGCAGATTACGTTGCTCAGCTTAAGGCTCGTATGAATGACCGTGTAAACGAAATCAAGGCATTCGCTACAGAAAAAGACGGCTACGACAAGCTTCCCGATGACGCTCTTGAAGCAATCCAGAAGGTTGTTGACGAACTTAACTGATTTTAGTTTAGTATAATTTTGCAGGGTATAACCGCTTTCACGGTTATACCCTGCTTTTTTAGTAATCAAAATTCAGGGAACAGTCTTGACCGTTCTGCTGAATTACAACCGATTTATCTGCAACGGCACACCGACGAAAAATAATCCACAAAAACGTCTTTTCATTATTATACCAAATCACCAAAGTTTCTCTCCTTAACCGATAATTATTGAATACAGTTTTCAATGATGATATACTTATATTAAAGTACATACGTACTGAATTAAATAATTTTAGGAGTGAAATTTAATGTTGAAAAAAGCAAAATCGGCAGTCAGCATTATACTTTCGATTATGATGGCTGTTTCCTGCTTTGCCTTTGCAGATTTTTCTGTTTCGGCAGAGGAGTACAAAACCGTTTACTTCAATAACGGTGAGGGCTGGGATGAGGTTTACTGCTTTATCTGGAACAACACCGGCTCTAACGCCAAATGGCCCGGAGAAAAAATGGAATTGATTGGGGATAACGTTTGGTCATATACTGTAAAAACCGATGCCAACAACATTATCTTTGGCAACGGCGACAGCGGTAAGGGCAACCAGACCGACGATTTGATTCTCCCCGGTGACGGATACATATACGACAGCGCAGCAAAGGAATGGTCGGTTTACAGCAGCGCACCGAAAATTTCGAGCAATATAGTAAGCGGCTGTGAGTTCAAAGACACGCTGAACATCACTATATCATCTCCATCAGGCGAATCCTCTTACTACACAATTAACGATTCCGAACGTGTTGATTTTACCGACGCTGCTGAATTCACCCTCGGCAACGATACCGATTCACCAAAGGAATACACAATCAAGGTTTACTCCGAAAATTCCCTCGGTAATGCTGAAAAAACCTTTGTGTACAAAAAAATCAACACAACTACAAACACTGTTGAGTCAACTGCCGTTCCCTATTTTGCAGAGTCGGGCAGTCTTTACGCTCACGCTCAGTCAAACTCAGAGAGCACTCAGGCTTGGCAGGAATGGGAATCCTTGTGGGGACCTAATGCCTCGGTCGGAATACGCTACTTCTTCCTTCCTCCCACCGCAAATGACAGCGAGGTTGAGCTTTATAACTCCTTTGACAACAGCGTAATAATCAACGGAGTTGAAATCAAGCCGCACACCTCTGCAATCGTAAACTACACTATCGGCGAAAGAACTACTGCACTTGTTGAAAATTCTTCAACCTCGGCTTACGTAGAATTTTACAAATCCGACAGCGAGGTATCACTGTATATAAACGACACAACAGGCGTTTACACCGACAGCAACGGTAATACGGTTAATACCGACTTCTATTCGTTCATCACTGCCAACAAGGAAAACGCCGTAAACGGTGCTCAATGCACAATTATCGACGACAGCGGCATAAACGACACAACGCTGAAAAAGATTAAGGGCAGAGGCAACTCCACGTGGAGAGATTCCAACAAAAAACCGTTCAACATCAACTTTGACAGCAAGACAAGCATCGGCGGAATTTCAAGCAAGAAATTCTCGCTCCTTGCAAATGCAAAAGACGGCACACTCCTGCGCAACAGAATTATGTATGATTTTGCCGACGAAGTAGGCTCTCTCTACTCGCCCGATTCACGAAGCGTTGATTTGTACATCAACGGCATCTACAGGGGCGCATATCAGATTACGCAGAAGGTTGAGCTCGGCAAAAACTCGCTCGTTTCCCTCAAAGACGAGTCAGACACGCTGACCGAGAACTTCAACTTCCTCATAGAAGTTGACATATGGAACTACGCCGGCGACGTTTATTTTGAAAGCGACAGAGGAATTCACGTAGTCTGCAAGTCACCCGACCTTGATGGCTATGACGGCGTTGACGAAATGCTGAATGCTCAGTATAACTTCATAAAGAGCAAATACCAACAGCTTGAGGACGCACTTTACTCGGGCAATATGTCAGACCTCGAAGCAATCTGCGACGTTGATTCCTTTGCAAGAGCATATCTGCTTCAGGAATTTTCAAAGAACTGCGACGGCGGTATGACAAGCTGTTTCTTTACATATGTAGCCGCTGACGGCAAATTTATTGCCGACCCGATCTGGGACTGCGACAGCGGACTCGGAAACGTTAACTGCACAAGGCAGAACGCAACAAACACAGCCTACACCGAGGGCTGGGCAATCAAAACAGCGCAGTACGACAAAACTAAAATGACGAATATCCTCGGTCAGGGCTTCAGCGTTGAGGGCACAACAGCAAACGGCGAAACCTTTGACGAAGTAGTAAAAAGGCTCTGGAATGATGACTTTATCCCTGCAATTGCAGTGCTCAAGGGTGAATCAGCCGCCAAAGGAACAAAGCTTAAGAGCGTTGACGAGTACAGAAATATTGCACCGATTGCTTCCGATTTCAACTACTATATGTGGAAATTCCAATGGTTCCCGTACTTTGAAGCACTCGGCGGAAGTTATGGAAACGACCTTGACGGACAGTTAAACTATATGTACGACTGGCTCGTGGGACGTGAAAAGTGGATGACAAAGACGATTAATAACATAATCGAAGTTCCCGAAGATAACTATTACCTCACAGGCGTCGGCTTCGGCGGCTGGGGCGCAAAGAAATATATGCTCACAAAAGCCGAAAACGGCAGCTACACAATCGACGTAACACTTCTCAAAGACACCGAATACACATTCAAAATCTTCAACGAAGACGGAACAAAATACTATACCGCCGATTTAAGCGACGAAACAACCGCAAAATATATAAGCTACGAGAGCGCAAATTATAACGCAACTATTACTCCGAGCGAGGATCTTGATGTCACAATCATTTTCACCGGCAGCAGCTTTATTCTCAGACTGATTGAAAATAAGCCGGGTGACGTAAACCTTGACGGAGTTGTAAACGTTGCTGACGCAACCGAAATTCAGAAACATCTTGCGGCACTTGTAGTTTTGACCGACAAGCAAATTGCGCTTGCAGACGTTGACGGTGACGGCTATGTTTCAATTCAGGATGCAACAAAAATCCAGAGAATAAGCGCAGGACTTGATTAAAACCTGCATAATCAAAGTATGGAACACCTCTGCAAAGCGGTGTTCCGCACTGTTTTATTGAAGATATTTACATTTTTTGCAACCAAATAAATCATTCGTGCGTGTTATTAGTAAAAGGCAGTAATTATCTGCTATTGCCGAAAAAATAAAACGAGGAGGATATTTTATGAAATCCAAAAAATTAATATCGCTTTTGCTTGCAGTTGCTGCAATTTTCTCTGCACTTTCGTGCGTTTCGGTATTTGCCGCCGCAACCGACGACGAGGCATATGATATGGACAAGGTTTATTTTCTGAACAGAATACCTGAGGAAAAATATATATGTCAGGCGACTGCGGATGATGATTATGCCGACAACGAAGTTTTAGTCGTATTTTTCAACGAGTACAGTCTGAATTTTAAGGAATATACTCCTGACGATTTCGCAAATCTCGGCGTTGTAGCTGTAGACCAGTCTGATATCAACAAAGAAATCGGAGAAGACATTAAGGCTTCTATTCCTGCTTTCTGCGACGAGGTTGTTTTCGAACTCGGTCTTTCGCCCGAATATAAAGAAATTTTACAGAATGCCATAATGGAAAACAGCCTTGACAAGCTTTATTTTGCCGACAGCATCGACCGTCTTTTACATATACGTCCCGAACTCGGAGAAATGCTTGAGGACATATATGAATATAACCAGTGGATGGTACTCGAGCTTGATTCTCACGACAAGCAAAATGTTCTTGACGTTATAAAAGAGCTTGAAAAGCGTGACGACGTGTTCATTGCCGAGCCTAATTATTATATGCATATTGATGACCCGATTATCGTACCTCAGCCTGATGAAACTCAGCCGACAACAGCGCAAGAGCCTACAAACTCTACTGTTCTCACTCCCTCAGCAACAGAAAAAGATTCAACACCCGACGCTCCACAAAAATCAACTGCAACCCCCGATACTGCAGTAAAAACGTCGGGGACAGTAGCAACAGGACAGCAGAATTTTGCACTGATAATCAGCGTAATGCTCACACTGTCACTGTTCGGCGTGTTTACAGCACACCGCCTTAAAAAGGACAAAAAATAAGCATAACGTAATTAACTGAATAAAATAAAAACAGCACCGCATATTCAAAATCAATCCGAATATGCGGTGCTTCGTTCTTTCAAAAACAGTATTTATAAGAACATCTTAATAAGCTCCGATGCCCATGAAAAATAAGCTGGTACGATTGCATCAAGTTGATTCTTTATCTCAGATATTTCTTGTGATGTCAATTCTCCAAGCTTTTGAAGAACACTTCCCGAAGCGTGAGAATCACCCAGAGCTATCATAGCGTTTGCGTTATCACCGAGCGCAAAATATTTTCCTATTGCCAATGCACCGACGGAAAAGTCACCTACTGCAACTGCACCGAGCGAGATAATTCCAAGGCTGATTGCTCCTGCGGCAACCACACCGACAGAAAAACAGCCTGCGGCTAAAATTCCGATTGCAAGCCAGCCTAAAGCAATTAGTCCAATCGGAAGCATACCAAACGATAACAGTCCGAATGACAGCAGACCGAGAGATACAACTCCTTTGGCTTTCAGCCCGATTGCAATAATACCCGTAGCGTTCATTCCCACAGCCACAACGCCCTTTGCATTCTTTCCGATATGCCACAGCGGCATACCCAAACAGATTTTTTCACTTTTTTTCTCACGAAATATGTTTCTGATAGGCGAAGCGGGTTCATTATGAATTTCCTGCTCGTTTTTTTCCTTAAGCAGATAGTCTAAAGAGCAATCAAAAAGCTCGCTGATACGGATTAGCTTTTCTGTTTCGGGATAAGCAATATCACTTTCCCATTTGCTGACAGATTGTCTTGATACCCCTAAAATATCTGCAAACTGCTCCTGTGTGTAATTTTTTTCTTTACGTAATTTTGATAATTTGTCGCCTAATGTCATAGTGCGCCCTCCATTCTGAACGTTTTGTTCGCATTTATGATATACTTCAGC
>CAMBNE010000023.1 GCA_945868935.1 uncultured Clostridia bacterium | reverse complement strand
GAGCGCATGACTGTTAATCATGATGTCACTGGTTCGAGCCCAGTTGGGGGAGCCATAGAAGAAGTTACCATGAATAAATGGTAGCTTCTTTCTGTTTTTACATATACTTTTGCTCTACGTCCCGTAGATATGCTAAATTCTACGCTGCGTGTGTGTTTATCAAATCATTCATCATATATAATTCTATCAAAAAGGAGGAAAATTATGGACCAAATCAAAATTGGCAAATTTATTGCAGAAGTAAGAAAGGAGAAAAATCTTACTCAAAGGCAACTTGCTGATAAGTTATCCATAAGTGATAAAACAATTTCAAAGTGGGAATGCGGAAAAGGAATACCCGAAGCATCTCTGATGCTTCCGTTATGCGATGCATTGCAAATAACCGTAAATGACCTGCTCACAGGTGAAAAAGTAACAGAAGTTGATTATCAAAAAAAAGCGGAGGAAAATATGATGAATCTGATGAAAGAAAATGAAGAAAATAAGAAAAGAATGGCCTTATCCATTATTTGTGGTGTGATTACTATAATTGCTGTTTGCTCGGTTGTCGTAATAGCATCATACATTACACTACCAACGATTGCACGAATTGCTTTGATTGTGTTTGCAATTATAACGGCGGCTTTAGGTATCGGAGCGGCTGCTATGTTAGAAGTAAAAGCGGGCTATTATGAATGCCCACATTGTAAGTCACTATTTGTTCCTACTATGGGTGAATATGTTAAGGATTTTCACACTTTTACCAAGCGCAAACTAAAGTGCCATGAATGTGGTAAAACCGGAATGTGTAAACATCTCATAGTAAGATAATCTATGAACTATAAATCATTTTTATATGAATTGATAGTAAATTCCATTGATGCAAACGATTTGCTTCATAAATAAGAAATAAAGTGATATAAAGTACAAGCTTGCCAATCAGCAAAATGCGATGGGCAAGCTTGATTTTTATTATATAGATAGAAAAACCACCTGCTATGCAGGTGGAATGTACGGACTTTAGTGTCAGGATTAGTTGACAGAAAAAACTCCGTTTTGATAGAGTAAGAGAGGCTACCAACCGCAGGAACTCAAACGAAACGGAGGACATTAGATGAATAATAAAGCTAATGACACATACAACATGGAAATGTCAATATCACATAGTTTTCGCTCAAAAATATAGAAGAAAAGCTATATATGGAAATTTAAGGGCAGATATAGGAGCAATACTTAGAGAATTATGCGAGTGAAAACATGTGAAAATAATAGAAGCACACGCAATCCCAGACCATATACACATGTTAGTAGAAATACCGCCAAACCAAAGAGTAAATGACTTTATGGGGTATCTCAAAGGAAAAAGTACAATGATAATATTTGAAAGATATTCAAATCTAAAATACAAATATGGAAACAGGCACTTTTGGTGTAGGGGATACTATGTAAGTACAGTAGGCGGCAACAAGAATGGCATAGCAAAATATATCAGAGTGCAAGAAAAAGAGGATATTATATATGATCAGTTGTCGATAAAAGAATGGAAAAATCCATTTAATAAAGTAATAACAGGAGCTAATGCGGTAGGTAGCTTCAGCTCCTGTTACACCTCTTTAGAGGTATGCTGGTAAAATGCCCTTCAGGGCTGTAATAAATTAGGATTTAATAACTATGGCATATATGACTGATAATGAATTACAAGGTTTAATCGAAAAAAGGTAAAAAGAATAAGTATCGTAAACGGTATGAAAATGCGTAAACTAATACTGAATAAAAACCAATATTAATATACAAAGTTGAAGTTATAGAAATATAATTTCAGCTCTTTTTTATGCAAAAAAATAATAATTTAAAGAGGTAGGTTATGTGTACAGGAGCTGTTGATGATTTCAGAAAGGCTCGCAAGGATTAAAATTGAATATTCATAACCATGAAGCGAGGGAAATTTTAATCAATATGAATGCTTTTTCCGGTCAGAGTTGTTTGAGGTGCTTACTGCACTTGACGGAAAGGATTTGCTTTAATCAAAAACTAAATAAATAGGAGATGCATAACTTAAACGTATATGAAGGACAGCACAGAATAGCTGAAAGAACAAAAAGAATTGTATCCGACAGCAGGCTTTACAAGTTGGCAGGAAATGCTGTTACCGTTAATGTAATCTCTGAAATCGGTAAGATTATCAAAAAAGTAAACGATAAAAATTAAATAAAAACAACTGATATCAATCGTTCCGAACTACTGATATTTGTTTTCATATATATAAGCTGTTGGTTGAGTTAAAAGCTTAATCAACAGCTTTGTCGTTTCAGGGGCGATTGATATTCTGAGAGGAGTGATTTGTAAAATTGTTTTTGCAATAATGAACATCAAGAATTTATAAAAATTCTATTGTGGAGTCTTAAGAATTGTGATAATATAATAAATAAGAAGTTTTAGTAATATTTATCAACGTTCTGAGTTAATAAGAAAATAAATTCATTTTTGAGAAAAATTGGGAATGACATAAACCGGTGAACAAATCAAAGAGAGGAGATTTACAAATGGATAAGTGGTCGGTGATTCAGTATCTGGAGGAAAGAGCTGAGGACTTTTATAAGTTGAGTGATAAAATCTGGGAAAATGCTGAAATTCGGTTCAAAGAGAAGCAATCAGTAAAGGATTATGTTGCTTTTCTGAAAAATGAAGGCTTTTCAATAACCGTTGGAGAGGTCGGTCTGAAGACTGGATTCCATGCCGAATGGGGAAGCGGAAAGCCTGTGATTGGCTTTCTGGGAGAGTATGACGCACTTGCAGGGCTGAGTCAAAAGGCGGGTGTTTCCGTTAAGGAGCCTTTGGTGAAAGACGGAAACGGACACGGCTGCGGTCATAATCTTCTTGGAGTCGGTGCACTAATGGGCGCAGTTGGCTTTAAGCATTATCTGGAAACGGAAGGAAAAACCGGAACTGTGGTGTTTTACGGATGCCCTGCCGAGGAGGGCGGAAGCGGAAAAACATTTATGGCTCGGGAGGGCTGCTTTAATCAACTTGATTTGGCATTAAGCTGGCATCCTAACAATTGCAATATGATGCCTCCCGGACCGGTTCTGGCTAATGATTCCATCCGTTATAGCTTTACCGGTAAAGCGTCTCATGCGGCGGCAGCGCCGGAGGCGGGAAGAAGCGCACTTGATGCGCTTGAGTTGATGAATATAGGGGTTCAATTCCTAAGAGAGCATATTCCGTCAACTGCAAGAATTCATTACGCTATAACGAACGCCGGAGGAATTTCGCCAAATATTGTCCAGCCCTATGCATCGGCACTGTATCAGATAAGAGCGCCATTTGCACCTGAACTTTCTAATCTTTATGAGCGTGTCAATAATATAGCAAAAGGCGCAGCCATGATGACCGAAACACAGGTTGAAATCAAATTCCTGAAAGGAACCAGCAATACAGTGCTGATTCCTGCGCTGGATGAGGTAATGTATAATAATATGTGCGAAATTCCAAACCCTGTTGAGTGTGCCGACGATATTGCGTTTGCTCGTGAAATCGTCAAAACGCAGATACCTGACGGCAGAGTTCCTGAAAATGTGTTTGATTTAAAGCCCAAAAATTGGAACAAGTCGGGAAACATTCCGATTCCGGGTTCGTCCGATGTCGGAGATGTGAGCTGGGTTTGTCCTGTTTCACAGTGCGGCACAAGCACTTGGCCGGTAGGAACTGCTGCCCACAGCTGGCAGGCTGTCGCCTGCGGCAAGAGCGATTTTGCGCACAAGGGGATGTTATATGCCGGTCAGATTATCGCAGCAACGGCTATTGATGTTTGCAATAACCCCGAAATCATAGAAACCGCATGGAAACAGTTAAAAGAGAAGACAGGAAATCATCCGTATCATTGCCCGATACCACCGGAAATCACACCGGAAATTCTTGAGGCTGAAACAACATAAGCACCAAGCTATTTTGTTTGCTTATCTGAAACATCCTTATAGTTTAGTATTGCAACGCAAAAAATCGCCACATATTGCAGAGGTTCTGAGGGCTCTTTGTCAATAGTTGGGGTAACCCTGAAAAAGGAATAAGTTAGTTGAACAAGTGACAGCAAATCAAGCTGTCGCTTGTTTTTCTTAACCATTATTATTTGTCAATATTTTGATAGTCTTATTTGTTTGTAATGTACTTATGAACTTGCAATTAAACTAATTAATTATTCTTGTAATCTTACAAAATTTCTGTTATAATTAAACAAATGCATTACGTTGGAGGTATTATTATGCAAATCACAACCAATATCAGTAATCAGAATCTTATCATTTCATTAAGCGGCAGGCTTGATACTATTACCTCGCCGCAGTTGGAGGATGAGATTAACCGTAATTCTTTTGATGAAATTGAAACGGTTACTCTTAATATGAGAGCACTTGAGTATATATCAAGTGCAGGACTCAGAGTTATTTTAATGCTTTATAAGAAACTGACTGCTCAGGGCGGACAGCTTAAACTGATTAATGTAAATGATATGATTATGGAAGTATTTACCATGACAGGAATGGACAGTTTTCTTGAGATAGATAAAGCATAGTATTCTAAAGAGAGTGATATTATGAATGAAACAGCGTTAAAACGTAATTCTGTCACAATAAACAGAAAGTATTCGGAATATTTTTTGCCTACCGTTCTTACGGCTATGGCTACAAATATTGCAATGATTGTCGATTCAATAATAGCCGGCAATATTCTCGGTAAGAATGCTCTGGCTGCAATAAACCTGTTATCTCCTGTTGCTCAGCTCTATTTTTCGCTGACAATTCTGTTCGGACTCGGAGCTTCAAGCGTTATAGCCGTTGCAAAGGGCAAGAATGACAAAACGCTTGTAAACCGCATCTTTACGACAACATTTATTGCAGTTGTGCTATTATGTGTCGTACTGATGGCAATACAGCTTCCGCTTGCGGGCGGAATATGCTCTTTACTTACTAAGGATAAGATTTTGAATCCGCTTTTATATCAGTATTACATACCGTTTATAATCGGAACACCTCTTAATCTGATTCTGCTGTGTTCATCTTATTTTATCAGAACCGACAACAGACCGAGATTTGCTTCAAATATAATTATTGTGGCTAATATAGTAAATCTGATTATGGATTATGTATATATGGGTGTTTTTGATATGGGAATTGCAGGCTCGTCAATAGCAACCGTTACAGGCTATGCTGTAGGCTTTGTTATGATGATTACGCATTTCGTTTCCAAAAAGAGCACTCTGCATTTTGACTTTTCAATTCTGAAAGCGCCGAAAAAGTTTTTGGAAATTTTTTCCGAACTGATTACAGTCGGATTATCCGGTGCGTTGGGAACGCTTCTTATAACGGTCAAAATGCTTTTCCTCAACTGGATTATCATGAGTACAGGCGGAAGAGATGCAATGGCTTCGTATTCAATATGCTCATCAAGTCAGATTTTTATGTCAATGTTCATAACGGGTGCGTCGCAGACAATGATACCGATTATCGGCGTTTGTCTGGGAGAAAAGGATTTTGACGGAATACGGTATGCATTCAGACGGGCATTCACAATTCTTGCGGTAGTAAGCGTTGTAACTATGCTGTTTATTTTGGCTGCGCCCGAACCTGTAATAAAGCTTTTCGGAATAACTGCCGAAAGCGATATTGCAAATGCAGTTCCAGCACTAAGGATAAACGCTCTGTCGTTTCCTGCGCTTGCCTTTTCTTTTCTGTTTCTGTATTACTATATGGCAACTCAGAGAAAGACATTATCAACAACTATTGCTGTTGTCAACGGCATTGTAATACTGATTCCTTCAGCCCTGATTCTTTCAGTATTTTTCGGAATAACAGGTGTGTGGATTTCACTTGTGGTAGCTCAGGTCGGCACTTTGATTGTATTATATTTTATAACCCTCGTTATCAAAAGAAAATCAAAAGGTAAGTATGACAGCTTTTATCTTATTGAATCCAATGATAATAATGAGATTGTTTCATTGTCTTTCAAAGGCTCAAAGGAAAACGCCTCCGGTGTTTCTTTATATTTAACATCGTTTCTTACAAGTCACAATATTGATAAAAACGTTGCTAACAGAATAGCAGTAGCAGTTGAAGGAATTTCGGCAGATATCGCAGAGCGTACCGGTAAGAAGAAAAAAGCAGATATTGATATACGTATTATGATTGACGGAAATGACGCAATAATTTCTATTCGTGATAACGGTGAGCCGTATGATATTGTTTCAAATGACAGTGAACAAAAAACACTTTCGGAAATTCAGGTAGTAAAAGCTGTTTCTAAAAGTGTTGAATATTCAAGTGTCCTGGGATTTAACAGATTGGTAATTAAAATTTAAAACAGAAGATTGCATTTAAGTGTTGTCTGTATAAAAAATAATTTTTAGGGGTGAATGAAATGAATAAATCAAAAAAGACTGTTCTTTCAAAGACAGAGTACGGAATTTATTTTGATTATCTGAACAATCCGAGCAGTATTGCTTACAATATTCCGTTGTATTTAAAGCTTGACAAGGATATCGACATTACAAGACTTAAGCAGGCGGTTGAAGCAGTTATTGAAAATCATCCGTACATTAAATCCCGCTTAACTGCCGACAGCGACGGAGTTGTTTACAAGCTTTCGTCCGATGAACCGGCACAGGTGGAAGTTAAAGAAATGCACGACGCTGATTTTGACAGGAAAAGTCTTGTTTATCCTTTCGAATTACTCAGTGAAAGACTTTATCGGTGCTGTATCATAAGCCTTGATTCATATGTAATGCTTTTCTGCGATTTTCACCATATTATCTTTGACGGCTCGTCAGCTAAGATTTTTTTGAATGACGTTGACAGAGCCTACAACGGTCTGCCGCTTGAACCGGAGCATTTTACAGGAAACGATGTTTCGGATGAAGAAGAGGAAAGATTAAAGACAGATGAGTTTAAAGCGGCAAAGGAATACTATAATTCTGTTTTCGGCGGCATTGAGCTTGATTCCGTTATGATGAATGACAAAAATGACGGAGAATCACTTGCAAAAGCAGTTGATTACAAATTCACCTCATTTAACGCTGACGATATCAGAAAGTTCTGCCGTAAAAACGGTATAAAAACAAGCACATTCTTCTGCGGTGTTTACGGCTTTTTGCTTGCAAAATTTTCGGGAGCTGAGGAAAGCCTTTTTGCAACAATTTATAACGGACGTAATGAAAAACTCTCAAATTCCTGCGGAATGTTCGTAAAAACCCTGCCTGTTTACTGTAATTTCAGTAATAACGAAAGTATTGTGGGATTTCTGAAGAATCTTGACTCACAGCTTCAAAACAACAAAAAATATGATTTGTATTCATATGCAGACATATGCTCTGATTTACAGATAAATCCGCCGACAATTTTTGCATATCAGGGTGATATATTCAGAAATATTAACTTCTGCGGAAAGGAAGTATTTGCTGACAGTATAGATGTTCCCGATGCAAAGGCAAATATTTCGGCAGAGCTTTCAAGAATTAACGGAAAATTTTCGTTAAGATTTGAATACCGTGCAGATTTGTATGAGGAAAAGTCGGCAGAAAGCTTTTTGAAATCATTTGAAAAAACGGTAACCGAATTTATCGGAAAAGAAAACATAAGTGATATTGATATAGCAGACAGCGAACAGCTTGCACTTCTCGACAGCTTTAACAATACCGAAAGAGATTACGAAAAGACCGATATTGTAACTCTGTTCAGACGTCAGGCTCAGCAGAATCCCGACAACACAGCCGTTGTATATCTTGATAAAAGCTATACATACAAAGAGGTTGACGAAATTTCGGAAAGGATAGGAGCATATATTTCCTCGCTCGGAATCGGCAGGGAAGATGTCGTTTCCGTTCTTATTCCGAGATGTGAATATATGGTGCTTGCTTCCCTTGGTGTTTTGAAATCCGGTGCGGCATATCAGCCTCTTGACCCCTCATATCCGCAGGAGCGTCTTGAATTTATGATGCAGGATGCTGATGCAAAGCTGTTGATTGCGGGCAAAGACCTGCTTGAGCGTGTTCCGAATTACAAGGGAAAGGTACTCCTTATTGAGGACATTCCAAGTCTTCCCGAATGCAATAAAATCAGCACAAATCCAAAGCCTGGGGATTTATTTATTATGCTCTACACCTCAGGCTCAACAGGCACACCAAAGGGCTGTATGCTTGAACACAGAAATATAGTTTCCTTCTGCAACTGGTTCAGAAATTATTACAATCTTACTTCTCAGTCAAGGGTTGCGGCTTATGCAAGCTATGGCTTTGACGCAGATATGATGGATTTGTATCCTGCGCTGACAACAGGTGCAACTGTCTATATCATTGATGAAGCAATCCGTCTTGACCTTGTAGCTATTGACAAGTACTTTAACGAAAACGGTATAACACACAGTTTTATGACAACGCAGGTGGGCAGACAGTTTGCTGTTGAAATTGACAACAGTTCAATAAGTGAATTGTCCGTAGGAGGCGAAAAGCTTGTGCCGCTTGCTCCACCGAAAAATCATAAGATGATAAATCTTTACGGACCTACAGAGAGTACTGTTTGCATAACTGCTTTTGAACTTGACAAATTTTATGACCGTGTGCCTATCGGTAAGGCTCTTGACAACACAAAGCTATATGTTGTTGATAAGCAGGGCAGACGTTTGCCGCCCTGTGTTCCCGGTGAATTGTGGGTCGCAGGTCACGGCGTGTCAAGAGGTTATCTCAACCGCCCCGAACAGAACGAAAAAGCCTTTATCAAAAATCCTTTTACCGATGAAAAAGGCTATGAACGAGTTTACAGAACGGGCGATATAGTGAGATTCCTGCCTGACGGCAATATAGACTTTGTCGGCAGAAACGACGGTCAGGTTAAAATCAGAGGCTTCAGAATTGAGCTGTCCGAGGTTGAGCGCATTATCCGTGAATTTGACGGAATAAAAGATGCAACCGTTGCGGCATTTGATGAGCCAAGCGGCGGAAAATTCATTGCGGCTTATGTTGTTTCGGACGAGAAAGTAGATATTCAGAAATTAAATGAATTTATCCTTGCTAACAAACCTCCGTATATGGTGCCTGCCGTAACAATGCAGATTGACAGAATTCCGCTTAATCAGAATCAGAAGGTCAATAAGCGTGCATTGCCCAAGCCTGAAAAGAAAGCGCAGAACAGCGAATCATCATCAAAGCCTATGACCTTGCTTGAAAAGAAAATTCACTCAATTATTGCTAAAATTCTCGGCAATGATAATTTCAGTGTTACTGATAATCTTTTGTTTGCAGGACTCAATTCTCTGTCAGTAATTAAGCTTGCGGTTGAACTCCATAAGGAATTCGGCTTTGAGGCTAATGTAAAGCAAATGATGAAGGAATGTTCGGTTATTTCTATTGAGGATCAGCTTCAGGAATTCCTTATG
>CAMBNE010000022.1 GCA_945868935.1 uncultured Clostridia bacterium | reverse complement strand
AGTGTGGAGTTGTTTTTTTAATGCGGAATTCGGAATGCGTAATGCGGAAATAAGGGTCGGTCGAGTGCCTCGACACGCAAAACTCCGGATTTATAATAGTGCGTGTTGTTTGGAAAGGTTTGTACGCTAAATAAAATTTAATATATATTTATCAACTTAACCAATTAATTTAAGTTTAAAGTCGGGCAATAAACTTTTAAATTATTGCAACCTATCCACTCGACCGAAACTCCACACTTCACACTCCAAACTCCACTCTTATTCAGACGTCCAGATTCTGAACGTATTTTGCGTTCTTTTCAATAAATTCTCTTCTCGGCTCAACCTTGTCGCCCATAAGGATTGTAAAGGTTTCGTCTGCGGCCTCGGCGTCGCTTAATTCAACTCTCAGCATAAGTCTTGTTTCGGGATTCATTGTTGTTTCCCAGAGCTGTTCGGAGTCCATCTCACCAAGACCTTTGTATCGCTGAATTTCGGTTTTGCCCTCAATCTGCGACAGAATCTGGTCACGCTCCATATCGGAATAAGCGTACTTATGCTCCTTGTTCTTTGTGATTCTGTAAAGCGGCGGCTGTGCAATATAAACGTGGCCCAGCTCTACAAGAGGACGCATATATCTGAAGAAGAATGTAAGCAGAAGCGTTCTGATGTGCGAGCCGTCAACGTCGGCATCCGCCATAATTATAACCTTGTCGTATCTTAATTTTGAAATATCGAAATCATCGCCGATACCTGTTCCGAGTGCGGTGATTACGGGCATAAGCTTATCGTTGCCGTAAACTCTGTCGATTCTTGCCTTTTCAACGTTGAGCATTTTACCCCAGAGAGGAAGAATTGCCTGAATTCTTCTGTCACGTCCGCCCTTTGCAGAGCCGCCTGCGGAGTCACCCTCGACGATAAAGATTTCGGTTTCACTGCTGTCCCTTGACTGACAGTCGGCAAGCTTGCCGGGGAGCTGAGCCGATTCAAGCGCAGACTTTCTTCTTACGCTCTCTCTTGCCTTTCTTGCGGCTTCTCTTGCCCTTGCCGAAGCGAGCGATTTTTCAAAAATTGCCTTTGCAACGGCGGGATTTTCTTCAAGATAAACCGACAGCTTTTCACGCATCAGCTTATCAACCATTGTTCTTACCTCGGTATTGCCGAGCTTTGCCTTGGTCTGACCTTCAAACTGCGCCTCTTTCAGCTTTACGCTGACAATCGCAGTCAGGCCTTCTCTCACGTCCTCACCGCTGAGGTTTTTGTCGTTGTCCTTTAATTTGCCGAACTTACGTGCGTAGTCGTTCATAACGTAGGTGAGCGCACGCTTAAAGCCCTCCTCGTGAGTACCGCCGTCTGTAGTGTGGATATTGTTGGCAAATGTTAAAATATTTTCGTTGTAGCTTTCGTTGTACTGCATTGCAATTTCAACTGCAATGGTATCTTCCTCGTTCTTTGCGGCAAAATAAATTACGTCGGGGTGGATAACCTCGAGCGAGCGTTTTTTGTGGATAAAGTCGATAAAGCTCTTAATGCCGCCCTCGTAAACAAAGTTGTTTTTAATTATATTTTCGGTGTCACGCTCGTCCCTGAGCTCAATATGCACGCCCGCATTGAGGAAAGCCTGTTCACGCAGACGTCTTTCAAGCACCGAATAATCGTAAACTGTAGTTTCCTTGAACACCTCGGGGTCAGCCTTGAATCGTACCTCTGTTCCCTTTACGCTTGACTTGCCGATTTTTTCAAGAGGAGTGATGATTTTTCCTCTTTCGTAACGCTGGAAATAAACGTCCTCTCCGTCGCAGACCTTGACCTCAAGCCACTCGGAAAGTGCGTTTACAACCGACGCACCTACGCCGTGCAGACCGCCGGATACCTTGTAGCCGCCTCCGCCGAACTTACCGCCTGCGTGGAGCACGGTGAATACTACCGTAACAGCAGGAAGTCCTGTTTTGCTGTTGACGCCTACGGGAATACCACGTCCGTTGTCGGTTACTCTGATGATGTCGCCGTCCTCAATTATGACGTCGATTTTAGTGCAGTAGCCTGCAAGAGCCTCGTCAATTGAGTTATCAACAATTTCGTAAACAAGGTGATGAAGTCCTCTCGGACCTGTTGAGCCAATGTACATACCGGGGCGTTTTCTTACGGCTTCAAGACCTTCCAGAACCTGAATTTCATCTGCGCCGTATTCCTGCTCGACCTTTGTCATCTCAACCTTTGATTCGTCGCTGAAATCCTCGATTTTTTCGGACTCGTTTTCAAGCTCCTCTTTGTTGTTATTTTCAATTTTCTCAATCAATTCATTTACTTCGTAAACTTCTTTATCCATACTTTACCTCCGACTATGTATCTCTTCACACTTGTGCAGGGAATGGTCTTGACCATCCCGCAAAAATACAGCAAACATCTGAAATTATCGGAACGGTCAAGACCGTTCCCTACATTTATGTTGAAATAATGCTGTTAAAATTTTACTTTTTAAATTCCGTAAAATACGGTATCAGGAAAAATCCTGCCGTTACTGCAATTATGTTCATTATAATCATTCCGATTAGGCTTGTACCTGCTATCATATACAGTGCCAAAACGTCAAAAATTGCAGTAATTAATGCAATTATTAAAAATAAAATTAAAATTTTCTTTTTTGACGCTCTGAATTTCTTGCCGCAGTGGTAGCACGTACATTCCTTTTTGCTCAATTCTTTTTTAACGTCCTTGTATCTGTAAATTGTCTTACAGTGCGGACAAACGGGTAATTTAAACATACTTATCAGAATTTCCTGTTAGCCGAATATCTGTTGCCGTCGGGCTTTTTCGGCTCTTTTTCCTGCTGTTCGGGAATATAGTGGCGTGTTCTTGTCATTTTCGCAGAGCTGTCTGAATGAATTTTCTTGAGCGGAACGTCGTCGGACGAATGTTTTTCGCTAACGTCCTTGATTACGGGAACATAGCTTTCGCTGTTTTCGTCAGGCTTTTTAATCTCTGATGAATCGGACACAAGCTCGCCGTCCCTGAGCTTTTCTCTTGCGGCGTTGCGTTCAGCCTTAATCGTATTAAACACGTCGGAATTTATTTTAAAGCCTGAGCCTGTATCTGACGACGCACCGAAGGTATAGCCTTCGTTTTCTTCAAGCTCAGAAGTCACAAGATTGTCGGAATATTCAATTCCGGCTTTTCTTGCCTCCATAGACTTTTTGTACTTTTTAAGCGGAACGAATTTTACGAATTTCGGAGAAATAACCGTAAAAATTACAAGCGGAACGGCAACAAGCAGAATTCCGAGAGGGTTATGTGCAAGACCTGCAAAAATCCACCCTGCCATAATTGCAACGGCAATTACAGCCGTAAGCACAAAGGCAGGAATAACCCTGCGGTTAACCACAACCTTGCTTTCCTTTCCGCATCTTTCGCACACGTATTCAGCCTTCCTTCTGCTTGCGTATGCGGATACATATGAAATTCGTTTTGAACAATAAGGACATTTCCTGTTTTTCATATATGTCACCTCTGTTTTAGTCCGTTTTTTTAGTCCGTTATATAAGTCGGTTATGAATTATAACTCGGTATCTCGGGAGTCAGACATTTTTCTATGTCAGACGCAAGATACTACTTTACTTCATCTATTTTAAAATTTGACAATTATTAAAATCTGTATTCCAAAATGCAAACATTTCCTTAATATCCGTAGGGAACGGTCTTGACCGTTCCGCTGAATTACAAGCCAACTCTTAACCGACTCGGAACAGTCAAGACCGTTCCCTACATTATCAATTCAGATTTCTTATCATTTTTTCATACAATCCCGCTTATATACTCGACTCTGTTCTCAGCAACAGCGTTTTTGTCGAAAGCTGGGTGATATACACAACGGTTTTGCCCTGCTTTTCGCACACGACAAACGACTTTGGCAGTTCGTAAGAAACGTTTACAACCTCGCCTTTTTTCTCGGCGTTTGCAAGGAAATCCCTCGTCTTTTTTGAAACGGTGCAGGCGTCAATGTCAAACATTGCAACAATACTTTCGGTTGTGATAACCGTGTCCTGTCCCAGATGAAGAAACATCAGCAGACCTCCCCGTTTTTCAGCAGAAAGATTTTTCCCTCTTTGAGCTGTTCCTTGTTTGACTTTTCACAGCAGGTTATGAAAACCTGACAGTCTTTAAGCTCGTTGAGCAGAAAATCCTGCCTTTTTGAGTCAAGCTCGGATAGCACGTCGTCAAGAAGAATTACAGGCTCCTCGCCCATTCTCTCCTTCAGCACAGACGCCTCGGCAAGCTTTAAAGACAAAACTGCACTTCTCTGCTGTCCCTGCGAGCCGAAGGCTCTGGCGTTTTTGCCGTTTATCAGAATTTCGATATCGTCCCTGTGCGGTCCGAAGTTGGTAACGCCCGTTCGGATATCGTCTTTTTTGTTATCGATAAGCTTTTTTCGGAATTTTTCCGCAATTTCTTCTGCGCTGTCGGAGATTTCGGCGTCAATTGAGGAAATGTATTTTATTTCCAGATTTTCGCTGTTTTTTGAAATTCCGTCGTGGTAGATTTTTGCCCTTTTGGAGAGCATTTCAACATAGTCCATACGCTTTTTTATGAGCATTGCGCCGTTTAAAACAAGCGGCTCGTCCCAGACAGGCAGTGTGTCCTCAAGCGACGGACGTTTGTAAATATCTTTTAAAAGCGAATTTCGCTGTACTAAAACTCTGTTGAATTTTGAGAGGATTACTGCGTTTTGCAGTTTTTCCCTGCAAATTGCGCTGTCAATGAATTTTCTTCTCTGCGAAGGTCCTCTCTTTATTAAATTGAGATGCTCGGGTGAAAACACAACTGCGCAGAATTTTTCAATCAGCGCCGCCGCAGATTTTTTTTCAACTCCGTTTATTTCGAGCTGTTTTTTGCTACCGTTAAACAACAGCTTTGCAGTCTGCTCACGCTCCTGCCCGAAAAATCTCATTTCAAGCCTTGCAAAACTTTCATCCCACCTGATAATTTCGCTGTCCTTTGAACTTCTGAACGAATGTCCTCCGCAGAACAGCCAGATTGCCTCAAGCAGATTTGTTTTTCCCTGAGCGTTGTCACCGTAGATGATATTAACGCCCTCGCAGGGCTGTATTATGTCATTTTTCAGATTTCTGTAATTTTCAAATTTTATTGCTATTACTTTCATACTTTGTAGGGAACGACTCTCCTCCGCTGTGAAATATTTACAATGGATATTTACTTGCGGACACGGCACGCCGTGTCCCTACGAAAAATTAGTTACGGTTGGTTTCAAATCATATAACTTCTAATTTTAAATCGTTAAAAACCGCAAAGTCGCCGCTGCGCATCTTTTTTCCGCGCATTGTGCAAATTTCTCCGTTTACCTCGACCTCGCCGTTCTGAATGACAACCTTTGCCATTCCGCCTGTGTCAACAGCTCCGCCGAGCTTTAATAAATCCTGCAATTTTATAAATTCGCTGTCAATTGTAATCTTCTCAGTTCTCATTTGCAAGCCTCATCGGAAGTACAAAGCACAAAAAGCTGTCACCTTTTATTGGCTTAATAATCATCGGAGCAGTAGGACCATTAAGTATCAGCTTGATTTCGTCGGTATCAGTGTTCTTAAGAGCGTCAAGCATATAGCGGTTGTTAAAGCCGATTTCAACCGGATCGCCGATTATCGGAACTGACAGCACATCACTTGCCTTACCAACTGCTGACGCACATGAAAGCTTGATTTCATCGTCGGCAAAAATGCACCTTACCGGGCTTTGCACTCTGTCGTTATTTAAAAGCGACATTCTCTCAATTGCATTGATGATACTTCTTGTATTCATCACGATTTCGGTTTTAGCCTCTTTCGGAATTGTTGTATTGTAGTCGAGGAACGTGCCCTCTATAAGACGTGAAATCACACGGTAATTTCTAACCTTAAAGGTGATGTGTCGCTGACCGATTATAATTTCAACATTTTCCTCATCATCTGTTAAAAGCTTTAAAACCTCTTGCTGTGTCTTGCCCGGCACAACAAAGCTTGTTTTGCTTTCAGAGTCGACATTTTCATTTCTGATAGCCATTCTGTAGCCGTCAACAGCCACAATTCTGAAATTTCCGTTCTCAATTTCGAACAGAGAGCCTGTGTAAATCGGCTTTGCAGTATTTTCGCTGACTGCATAAACAGTCTGTCTAATCATTTCACGCAGGATTTTTGAATTGACGTTAATTCCGTCAGTCTGTTCAAAGCTCGGCAAATCGGGATATTCAACGGACGACATACCTACAATCTGGTAGTCAACGTGACCGCAGGTTATGTATGTAACCATTCTGTCATCTGTTTCAATCATAACTATTTCTTCGGGTAAGCGGCGAACTATATCGAGAAACAGCTTTGCGCTGACAACGATTTCACCCTCGGCCTGAATTGTAGCCTCGATATCGGTTGTAATTCCGATTTCAAGATTGTAGCCCGAAATATTGAGTTTGTTATCATATGCTTTTATCAGTACGCCTTCAAGTGCAGGAATAGCGGCTTTTGTAGAAACGGCTCTTGAAACGTTTGACACTGCATTTGCAAGGTCGGTTCTTAAACACGAAATTTTCACGGCAGTTTTCTTCTCCTATCTTAATAATATTTATTTATTCGTAGTCGTAGTAGGTGATGTTAAAATATTGAAAAACCTGAAATTATGGCTTGTACACTTAATTTTTACGTCCACAATGCAAATTTTACAAATGTTTATAAACGCTAAACAATATTCAACAAATTTTTAACATTCAACAATGCGTTAATTTATGTTAGCGGAATGTTTATGAAATTGTTAGTTAAAAAGGTTGTTTCCTAAAATTGTTTATGATTATTTAATTCCGCATTATGCATTTCGAATTCCGCATTGAAAAACTACCTATCTCTTATGTTTTTAATGGTGTCGTCAATGATTTCCTTGACCTTGCGGTCTTTTTCCATCATTTCCTGTACCTTTTTGAGCGTGTAGATAATCGTAGAATAGTGCCTGTTGCCGAACTCCTCACCGATTGCAACCATAGAAAGCGTTGTCAGCTCTCTTGTAACGTAAATTGCAATATGACGTGCGTTGCTTATGTTTGCGCTCCTGTTTTTCTGCGAGCGGATTTCCTCGGCTGAAACGCCGTAGGTTCTTGCAACCTCGTCAATGATTCGCTCAACCGTAACCTCAGGCGGAACGTCGTTGTTTAAGATGTCGACAATAACCTCCTGAACAGAAGAAATTGTCGGTTTTTCGTGATTTAAAAGTGACTTTGCCTTGAGCTTTTTAACAGTGCCCTCAAGCTGGCGGATATTTGATTTGATTTTTGAGGCTATATACTCGCATACCTCGTTTGACAAATCAATTTCAATAAGTTCAGCCTTGCGCTTAATAATTGCAATTCTCGTTTCAATATCGGGCGGCTGAATGTCAGCAATTAAATCCTGCTCAAAGCGTGAACGCAGACGGTCGTCAAGCGTTTTGATTTCCTTTGGCGGACGGTCTGACGTGAGAACAATCTGCTTTTTGGCGTCGTAAAGTGCGTTGAAGGTGTGGAAAAATTCCTCCTGCGTACTCTCCCTGCCGCCGATAAACTGAACGTCGTCGACAAGCAGAATGTCAGCCTGTCTGTATTTGTGTCTGAACTCGCTCATCTTTGCAAGGCGCAGAGATTCAATAAGGTCGTTCGTAAAATCGTCGCCCTTTATGTAGCAAATAACCTTTGAAGGGTCGTTCTTCTTGATTTCATTGCCGATTGCGTAAAGCAGGTGAGTCTTGCCGAGTCCCGAGTTTCCCCAGAGGAACAGAGGATTATATGCGTGCGACGGGTTTGTTGCTACCGCAAGGCAAGCCGCATGTGCAAACTTGTTTGAAGAGCCGACAATAAAGGTATCGAAGGTGTATTCGTAGTTGGTGTCCTTAACCTCTTCCTTTATTTCGGGAGTCTTTGACTTATACTCCTCAATCTCTTCGGGGGTTTTGAATGAAATAATAAATTTATTGTCAAAAACAGCCTCAAAAGCCTCATTCAAAAGCGGAATGTAACAGCGTGTTAAAGTCTGGCGGTGAAAATCGTTTGGAACAATAAGATATGCTGTGTTGCTTTCAAAGTCAAGCTCTAAAGGTTTGATTCTGCTAATCCAGGTGTTGTATGCGACGTCGGTTATTTTGGTTTTGCAGTAGGAGCAAATGACCTCCCAAGCGTCATCAAATGAATCCATCAAATTCATACCTTCCTCTCATAAAATGCAGTCAGAATCTGCACATTTTTTAATTTCCGAATTTTATCCCATTATCAAAATACCATTCCATATAATTATACCTCAAAACCGCTGATAATGCAAGTGTTTTAGTACGTTATATACGTCGGATATTTAGTAAAAATCGGTATCTCGTGAGTTTTTTATTCCGTCCTATAAATAGGATATAAATTATACCTCGGTATCGCGGAGTCATACATTTTTCTATGTCTTACGCAGGATACAACTTAACTTCATCTGTTTTGTGTTT
Organism: uncultured Clostridia bacterium; assembly: GCA_945868935.1. Lineage (GTDB taxonomy): Bacteria > Bacillota > Clostridia > Oscillospirales > Acutalibacteraceae > Ruminococcoides. The sequence goes on along the minus strand of CAMBNE010000022.1, from coordinate 1,116 downwards.
TATCTTGTAGCGAGCGACGCCCCCGTCGCTCACAAAAACGTCACCTATATATCAACCTATAATTCGGGCATCCGTTATTTCAAAACAATCCGATTTTTCAACTAGATTTACCTGCGGTGGCTCACCGCCAAAAAAATTTTTATTTTTTGTCGATAATTTTTATTTTTGTGCAAAAATCTATTGACTAACAAAGCAAATTAATATATAATCAAATTACCAAATTATAGGAGGTAGACAAATGGTTAAGAGAAATGTAGGTTTGTGCATTGTACTTTCAATTATAACTTGCGGTATTTATGCAATTTATTGGATGATTGTTCTTGCAAACGACACTAATGTTGCTTCAGGCCACGCTCAGGACGGAACTTCCGGCGGTATGGTATTTCTTCTTACACTTGTAACCTGCGGTATCTATGGTATCTATTGGGCTTACAAGCAGGGAGAAAAAATCAATGAGGCTAAGGCTATGAGAAATATGCCTGCTGACTCAAATTCAGGTATTCTTTACCTTATTCTTGAACTTTTCGGTTTTGGCATTGTTGCTTATGCTCTTATGCAGAATGAGCTTAACAAATTGTCATAATTCTCACTGATGAAAAAAAGAATAAAAAAGACAATTACGGCTGCGGCAATTCTGCTCGCAGCCTGAATTTTATATTATGTAATTAACAGGCTGACCGGCTTTGCGATTCCTTGTCCGTTTCATTTTGTTACGGGACTTTACTGTCCCGGGTGCGGAATTTCAAGAATGTTTATAAGTCTGTTTCAGCTTGATTTTATGTCTGCCCTGCATCAGAATGCCGCTGTTTTGATTTTATCTCCTCTGTTTCTTATTATTGCGATTGCGTCGGTTGTCACATATATTAAAACAGGTAATATGCCGCACAGCAGGTGGTTTAATGTCATTGTAATATTATTAATCTGCTGTTTTATTTTGTTCGGTGTGATTAGAAATATCCCGTATTTCAGTTTTCTTGCACCGATAGGTTAATATATATTTGAATGGGATTGTTTTAAAGCTAAACTATAATTTGGCGAGTGTGGAGTTTGGAGTGTGGAGAGTGGAGAGTGGAGTTGTGGTCGAGTGGATAGGTTGGATTAATCCAAAAGTTTAAT
>CAMBNE010000021.1 GCA_945868935.1 uncultured Clostridia bacterium | reverse complement strand
TCACCCTCATAAACATATCCGCAGATTTTGCAAACCCAGCGTGTCTTTTCGCTTTTCTTAACCTCGGGCTTCGGCTTAATGTTCTTGTGGTAGTATGAGTAGGTTGCACTCGGATTGTCCGACAGAACCTCGGCTTCTTCAACTTCGGCAATGAAAACATAGTGCGTGCCTACGTCAATTGTGTCAACAACCTTTGCAGAGAAGAACGCATTTGTGCCCTCGGTTACATAGTTTATGCCGTTTTCGGCAGTTTTATACCCTGCAAAACCGCTGAACTTGTCTGTATCTCTGCCGCTTGCAAAGCCGAAACGCTTAAACAAATCGAACTTTGCCGACTCGTCAATACAGCTTACGTTGAATTTGCCCGACTTCAAAATCATATCGGTTGTAAAGTTATCCTTGTTTACGGTGATTGAAATTTTGACGGGCATTGAAGTTACCTGCATAACGGTGTTGATGATACAGCCGTTCTGCTTTGAGCCGTCGGCTGTTGTCAGAACAAACAAACCGCAGGCAATGTTATATACAGCTTTATTATTCATATATACCTCCTTTGATGTTTGTATATATTATACAAATTAATTATATTCCTATATTTTTTATTTGTCAATGCCTTTATTTCTTTAAAATAGTCGAATTATTTGAAAAAAGTTATCCCGACCGTTAAGTTAATATCAATCGTCTGTTTATACCGTAAGGGCGACCCTGTGCGGTCGCCCGAAAAGTCACAAATATTTTTTGTTAATTAAATTCCAAAATCAGCATTTCACAGCTAAGCGGTGCTACGTACAGCTTGCCGTTTTCAAGCCTTGAGCCGAACAGCGGCTTTGCGTCAGCATATCCCGGCGGCGGGTCAATCACAACTCCCCTGTCATAAAGATTGAACGTGCAGAAAATTGCGGTGTGGTCGTCGTGGCGGATATACTCAAGTCTGCGGTCCTTTGCATAGACGTTGACAAACTCTCCGTCCCAGAGTGCAGAGCAGGCTTTGCGCAGATTGCCGAGCTTTTTGTGCCACCCGATAAGCTCCTTGTTTTCCTTGCCCCAGGGGTAACAGCAGCGGTTGAACGGGTCACGGTAACCCTCCATTCCTGCCTCATCACCGTAGTAAACGCACGGAAAACCTGGGAGAGTGTACTGCATTGCGGCGGCAACCTTGTAAATTTTGATTCCCATTTCACGCTGTTCTTCCGTCAGGTGAGTTTCAGCCTGCCAGCGGCGGTCACGTCCGTTAAGCGGCTCGCCTGCAATCATAGTAAGCGCACGCTCGGTATCGTGAGTCGAAAGCGAATTCATCAGCACACGCAGTACGGGACGTGGGTAGTTCTCAATTACGCTCATAATTGTGCTCATTGTGTAGCGAGCATCCTGCCCCTTGCAGAAGTCGAGAATTGCATTTCTGAAAACGTAGTTCATAACCGAGTCAAGCTGGTCACCGAGCAAAAATTTTCGCCTTGCGCCGTAGCTTTCCTTGTTGCTTGCGTCTTCCCACACTTCGCCAACAATGAACGCCTCGGGGTTTTCCTCCTTGACGGACTTGCGCAGATTTTCCATAAATTCGTCGGGCAACTCGTCGGCTACGTCAAGCCTCCAGCCCGAGTTTCCGTAGCGCATATATTTGCGCACAATGCCGTCTTTGCCGTTGATATATTCGTTGAATTCGGGCGAGGTTTCAATGACCTCGGGTAGCGTGTAAAAGCCCCACCACGAGTTGTAGTTGTCAGGCCATTCGTTGAATTTGTACCAGCTGTAGTACGGCGAATTCTTGTCACGGTAAGCACCGCCGTCGCCGTATCTGCCCGAACGGTTGAAGTAAACGCTGTCGGAGCCTGTGTGCGAGAACACGCCGTCGTTTATAATGTGTATTCCACGCTTTTTGGCTTCCCTGCAAAGCTCCTTGAAGTCCTCGTCAGTGCCCAGAATCGGGTCAACGTGCGAATAGTCGCCCGTATCGTAGCGGTGGTTTGAGTACGCTTCACCGATTGGGTTGAGGTAAATACAGCTTACGCCGAGTTCTTCAAGATAGTCGAGCTTCTGCGTAATTCCCCTGAGGTCGCCCATAAAGAAGTCGCTGTTGGTAATTTCGCCGTTTTCGTCAGGCTCCCACTTCGGCAGAGCGTACCAGTCCTCGTTGCGTGTAAAGTCGGTGCGCCTGAGCTTCTTTTCCTCTCCGCTGAAATTAAAGCGGTCGGGAAAAATCTGATACATCACTCCGCCTACAGGCCAGTGCGGCGTGGTAAAGCCCTTTTTGTAGCAGGTAATCTGCCAGCTCCTGCCGGGCGAAGGCTCAATTGTGCTGATATTATATGCGTCCGACGGCACAATGTAGCGGATTCCCTCGTTTGTGTGAAGCTTGAAGCCGTACCAGTAAAGACCGATTCTGTCGGGAGTAAACGAGCATTCCCATATTTCGGTGTCGTCGTCAAAAGTGCCTGCCCAGAGAAAATTCGTAAAAATCCAGTTGTAGTCGTAGTCGTACTTTACGCAAAGCTCGGCTTTCTGAGTTTTCAGCCTTCTCGGAACGAGTATGCGCAGGAAAATTTTGGTGTCCTGCTCAACTGCGCCGAACGGTGCACGGTAATATAATTTTTGTGAGTCAAAAGGAACGGGCATAAAATCACTTCCTTGTAATCAATAATATTCCGAAAAAATGTTTTTGATAAACATAATATCATATACACTACAATTCTACCATAAATGTGTAAAAATTTCAAATTATTTTAAGTGATTTATGGAAACTTCGTCAAAACAACAATATTTAGCAAAAAATTCCGTAAATATAAAAAATACCCTTTTATATTTCACGATTTTATATTATAATTTATAGTATCTATATTATATGAAATAATAACGGTATGGGTGGGATTTAAATGGTTAAAAAAAGAGTCAGCGTTCAGATTGAGGGCAGAAGCTATGCTCTGATAACCGCCGACGACGAAAAGTACGTTGAGTCGGTTGCCGAAGAAATCACAAAGCGAATTCGCAAGGCGGCTCAGTCGAGCAAGCACCTTGATACTCGTGACTGCGCAATTCTTGTTGCACTCGACTTGTGCGACGACAGAAACAAGGCGCAGAGGAAGAACAAGGATATTGTCGGCAAGGCTGATAAAATTATTCAGAACACTAACGAGCTCAGCAAGTCATGCAAGGAGTACAAGGAAAGACTTGCCGAGGCTATCAACGAAAACACGAGCCTTACAAGAAGAATCAGGGTGCTTGAGGAACAGCTCAGAGTTCTTTCAAAGGAGAACGGCGAGCTTAAAAGTCAGCTTGAAAAGTGCGGAAAGCTTGATGAGATTGAAAAAGCAATTCAGGAAGAAAAAGCTGAAAAAGCCAAAAACGGCTTTGAGATGAAGCAGTATTCTCTGTTTGACAAGGACGATAAAAATAAAAATGCCAAAAATGCAAAAAATTGAGATTCTTGCTCCCGCAGGCGGCTATGACAGCCTTGTTGCGGCGGTAAGAAGCGGAGCAGACGCAGTTTATCTGGGTGAAAAGTCGTTTTCAGCCAGAACCTCTGCAAAAAATTTTGACGACGACGAGCTGAAAAAAGCCGTCGCATACTGCCACATTCACGGCGTAAAGGTTTACGTTACGATAAATACGCTGATTTTTGACGACGAGTTTGAACAGCTAAAAAAGGCGATTATTTCAGCCGCCGAGGCTGATGCAGACGCTCTGATTGTTCAAAATCAGGGAGTTGCTCGCCTCGCAAAAAAGCTTGCGCCAAAGCTTCCTCTGCACGCCTCAACGCAGATGAGCGTTCACACAGCATCGGGCGTTCGTGCACTGTATGAAATGGGATTCAAGCGTGTTGTGCTCTCACGTGAAATGAGCAGGGACGAAATCAGAAAATGCGCTGAAATTCCCGTTGAACTTGAGGTTTTCGTGCACGGTGCGTTGTGTATGAGCGTGTCGGGACAGTGCTATTTCAGCGCAATGCTCGGCAGCCGCAGCGGCAACAGGGGTGCGTGCGCACAGACGTGCAGACTTCCGTTTTCGGTCGGCAAAAACAGGGACGGCTATGCGCTCAGCCTAAAGGATAACAGCCTGATAAATCACATAAGCGAGCTTGAAGAAATCGGCGTTACCTCGGCAAAAATCGAGGGAAGAATGAAACGCCCCGAGTACGTTTGTGCCGCCGTAAGAGCGTGCAGGGAACAGCGTGACTTCGGCTTTGTAAGCGAAGAAACGGCAAAAACGCTGAGGGGAGTTTTCTCCCGAACAGGCTTTACCGACGGCTATTTTACGGGCAGGCGCGGCAAAGAAATGTTCGGCACACGCACAAAATCTGACGTTGTTTCAGCCGACGAAAAGCTGTTTTCCTCAATCCGTCAGACGTACAAGGACGAACTTCAGAATATTTTAATCAGCGGAAAATTTAGCGCAAGGCTCGGCGAAAATCCCGTACTTGAAATCACTGACGGTAATCATACGGTTACCAAAAAATCCGATTCGCTCTGCGAAAAGGCGATTAAAACACCGCTTGACAGTGAAAAGTGCAAATCACAGCTTTTAAAAACAGGCGGTACGGCATATAAATTTGAAAAGCTTGAAATCGAAATTGACAGCGAGATTTCACTTCCGCTTTCTGCGCTGAATTCGCTCAGGCGAGAGGTGCTTACTTCGCTTGATGAGATTCGCAGTAAGGTTCATAACTATACTATTAATAAAGTAGAAATTTTTGAGAATATACAGCCGTTTGAGGGCAAAAAAAGAGCCGTTCGCGCAAGAACGGCAGGTACGAAAATCGGAAACGGCTTTAAAGAATGTGAGCTTGTTTTTGTTCCGCTGTTTTCCGACATAAGGGAAATTGAGCGGCTGAAAAACGAGGGCTTTAAAATCGGAGTTGAAATTCCACGCGGAATGTTCGGACGTGAAAAGCAGATTGAAAATGCGCTTATAAATGTAAAAGCAATCGGTATAAATGACGTGCTTTGCCACAATATCGGCGCACTTTATCAGGCAAGGTCGCTTGAAATGACGCTTCACGGCGGATTCGGACTCAATCTTGTCAACACCTATGATTTGCTCTGGGCGCAGGAGTACGGACTAAAGAGCGTTGAGCTGAGCTTTGAGCTTACGTTTGAACGCATTAACCGACTCGGCGGCACAATTGACAGGGGAATAATCAGCTACGGCTATCTTCCGCTTATGCTTTGCCGCAACTGCCCGAACAAGAGCAGTGGGATTGACTGCAAAACTTGCAAAAATCAATCAAAAATGCAGGATAGAAAGGGTAAGCGGTTTTATCTGAAATGCAACGGTTGCTGCACCGAAGTGCTCAATTGCGTGCCTCTTTTTATTGCTGAGGAAGAAATTTCAAAACTTTCAACATCTTTTAACATTTTACGTTTTACTGTTGAAAACTATGTGGAAAACGTGGAAAACATTAAAGATTTCAATGGGGTTTCGATGTTAAAAGACAAATTCACACGAGGTTTATATAAAAGAGGTGTTGAATAAAATGTCAAAAGTGTTGAAAGACTTTAATTTTGAAAAAGGAATTATAAAAAATTCTTCTGCCGAAAATTACAGTTCAGTAATATTCTTAACGGAAATTTTAAAAAGGAATTAAAAAAATATTCGTGAATAAATTATTCAGAATTTGCAGGAAATGAAGGAGAATAAAAATGGAACTTAAAATAAAAAAGCTTAAAGAAAACGCAAAAATCCCCAAAAGAGCTACAAGCGGCTCGGCAGGAATGGATTTGTACGCCTGCATTGACGAGCCGATTACGCTTGCTCCCGGTCAGCTTGCAATCGTGCCTACGGGCATTGCAATCGCACTGCCCGACAACACCTGTGCGGCGTTCCTCTACGCTCGCAGCGGTCTGGGCGTCAAGCACGGAATCTGCCTTTCAAACGGCGTCGGCGTAATCGACAGCGACTACCGGGGTGAAATCTGCGCAGGACTTTGCAACGTATCCGACAAGCCCTACACAATCGAGCCCGACGAGCGTGTGTGTCAGATGGTAATTGCGCCCGTACTCACACCCGACGTTGTCGAAGTAAGCGAGCTTGACGACACCGACAGAGGCGATGGCGGATTCGGCTCAACAGGGAAACATTAATTCGGAATTCGGAATGCGTAATTCGGAATTATCGGTCGGGAATATATGTTGCAATAATATAAAGGGTTAATTCCCGAATTTATTTATATTGCGGCTATGCCGCAGGTATGGATGTTTTAGCCGTAGGGGACGTCTGGGAAGCCGTCCCCTACGGCTATACAGGAAACGTTTGTGTAAAATCGTAGCGAGCGACGCCCTCGTCGCTCACAAAAAGCGTTACCTATATATCAATCAATTTAAAATTCGGGCAACCGTTTTTTAAAAAACTATCCGATTTTTCCGCTCGATTTGCCCGTCGAGGCACTCGACTTGCAAAACTCTTTCATACAGCACTTTTCGCATTTCGGACTGCGTGCGGTGCATACTGCTCTGCCGTGCAGTACGAGCCTGTGGCAAAAGTCGTTGCTCTCCTCGGGCGGCAGTAAATCACGCAGTGCAAATTCAATCTTTTTCTGGTCCTTGAGGTTGTGAAGCCCCAGTCTTTGCGTAATGCGTATGCAGTGCGTGTCCACAACTACGGCAGGCTTGCCGAAAATGTCGCCGCACACAAGATTTGCAGTCTTTCTGCCGATTCCGGGCAGTTTAATCAAATCGTCAATATTGTCGGGCACTTCTGAGCCGAAATCGTCACGCAGCATTTTTGCAAGCTCCACAATATCCCTCGACTTCGTCTTGTAAAGTCCGCAGCTTTTGATGTACTCTGCAACCTCGTCGGCTGTAGAATCTGCAAAATCGTCAACCGTCTTGAACCTATCAAACAGCGCAGGCGTTACCATATTAACCCTTACGTCTGTACATTGTGCCGCAAGGCGAGTGGCAATTAAAAGCTGTAGAGGGTCTGTGTACACAAGCGAGCAGATTGCCTCGGGATATTCCTTTTTCAAGGCGTTTACGGCGTTTAGCGCAATTTGTTTTTTCGTCAAAAAATCACCCCACTGAATTTAATTCGGAATTCGGAATGCGTAATTCGGAATTGTTTTAATTTTTTACTGACTTATATAATATTTTATCATATCCTGTTTTCTATTGCAATTATCTTGGGAAACTGGTAGAATAAAATCAAAATAAATTACAGATTACGGACGGTGACTGCACTATGTATAAAAATTATATTTTTGACCTTTACGGAACTCTTATCGACATCAACACCGACGAGTGGAATGATGATTTGTGGAAGAAAATGGCTGTTCTCTACGGCTACAAGGGCGCACACTACACCTGCGACGAGCTAAACAGCGAGTACGGCAGACTTGTCGAGCTTGAAAAAGCCGCTGTAAAAAAACGCCACCCCGAATACAAGGTGGTTGACATTAAAATTGAAAAGGTTTTCAAAAAGCTCTTTACTTTAAAGGGCGTTAAGACAACAAAATCTCAGATTGCATTTGTTGCCGAGGCTTTCCGTTGCTATTCGACAAAGTACATAAAGCTCTACGACGGCGTAATCGACTTGCTCGACACGCTCAAAGCAAAGGGCAAGAGGATTTATCTTCTCTCAAACGCTCAGCGCAGCTTTACCGAAAACGAGCTTAATATGCTCGGACTTACCGAATACTTCGACGGAATCTGCATAAGCTCCGACGAGGAGTGCTCAAAGCCCGATTTTTACTACTACAAAACGCTTTTTGACCGCTACGGTCTTGAAAAAAGCGAGTCGATTATGATAGGCAACGACTACCTTTCCGACATCGGCGGAGCGGCTGACTTCGGAATCGACAGCCTTTACATTCACCAGAGCATTTCACCCGAAATTGAGGGTGAGCTGAGGAGCACCTACACAGTAATGGACGGTGACGTTTTCAAAATTAAAAAGCTGACGGTAAAATAAAACAGGCATAGCTTTGCACCTTGCTGTATAAAATATAAACAACAGCAAACAGCGAGGTGAGAGAGTGGAAAAGAATATTCCCGACAGCGAAAAGCTTGACCGTATTCACGACCAGAATATGAATTCCTGTTCTGCGTATGACTGCACGGGGCTTATTCCCTCGGCAATCACGGATGAAAGCGAAATTGAAGCGTATGAACAGCTTTATCCTTACCGTGTTCCGACAGCAGACGACAAAAATAAAAACTGACATATAAAAAACGCATACCGCAAAATACGGTGTGCGTTTTTGTTATATTGTAAAAACTGATACTTGAAATAAAACGCAATAAATATTATAATATAGGGTAAGTATCAATTAAAGGTGGTATTATTATGCCGTTTATAAATGTAAAAACAAACGTGTCGCTTGACGATACTGCAAAAAATACAATTGAAAGCCGTCTTTCAAAGGCTATTTCGCTTATCCCCGGCAAGAGCGAGGCATATCTTATGTGCGCTGTTGAGGATAGAATTTCTATGATGTTTCAGGGGAACAGCAACAAAAATATTGCTTTTGTCGAGGTTAAAATCCTCGGTAGCTCCTCAAAGGACAATTATACAAAGCTGACCGCCGAAATCTGCAATATTCTGAGCGAAGAAGCAGGCGTTGACGGAAGTAACTGCTACGTGAAATTTGAAGAAGTTCAGTACTGGGGTATGGACGGATTTATGTTCTGATTATACCTTAAAATAAGCCGGAATTATTAGCACGGTTTGTTTAGATAAACGATAATTTGTCGAGTGCCTCGACGGGCAAATCGAGTGGAAAAGTCGGACATTTAGGTAAAAACGGTTGCCCGAATTATAGATTGATATATAGGTAATGTTTCGGGACGTCAGGGATGCCGTCCCCTACGGATATAAAGGAAATGTTTGTATTATAGTCGTAGGGACACGGCGTGCCGTGTCCGCAGTAAATATAGAACTTACGACATACAAGTGATAGGAACAAAAATAATGAAATGCTTTGATTGTAACGGAAATTATGTTGAAAGTACAAGAACGCACGTAGTGGATTTTAAATCTTTTTTAATTATTATACGAAATGTTCCTTGCCTTGAGTGTGAACAATGCGGTGAAACTGTTTATACAGACGAGGTTGCCGAACGCCTTGATGAAATTGTTAAGGCTCTGAAAAACTTTATGGGTGAAATTGCAGTTGTTGAATATACAGACAACAAGGCGGCTTAATGCTGTTAATGTATGTAATTTTTAGAAACAAGTCGGGAAATCGGCTTGTTTTTTCTTTTTGTAGGATAAAAAGCAAAAAATACTTGAAAAATGTTGTGTAAAGCCGTATAATGTAGGTGTATGAGTGTATATTTGGGCTCAACAATATATTGAAAGGAGAAGTACATATGATTTATTCAAAAGAAGTAGAAAATATGTGCACAGTTGCAAAAGGACCGCATCACGGTCCCGCACCTATCCCCGAAGAGGGCAAGTGGGTAAAATCTTACGAGATTAAAGACATTTCGGGTCTTTCACACGGAATCGGCTGGTGTGCTCCCCAGCAGGGCGCATGCAAGCTCACACTTAACGTAAAAGACGGTATCGTACAGGAGGCTCTTGTTGAAACAATCGGTTGCTCCGGTATGACTCACTCCGCAGCTATGGCTGCCGAGATTCTCCCCAACAAGACTCTTTTAGAGTGCCTTAACACA
>CAMBNE010000020.1 GCA_945868935.1 uncultured Clostridia bacterium | reverse complement strand
GTAGGCGATATTGAAAGCCAGCCGTTCTTAGAGGCAATCCGTCAGGTTTCACTTGAGGTCGGCAGAGAAAACAGCATTTTTATCCACGTAACTCTAGTTCCCTACATCAAGGGCAGTGAGGAGCACAAGTCAAAGCCGACTCAGCACTCTGTCAAGGAGCTTCGTTCGCTCGGTATCAACCCCGACATTATCGTTCTCCGCTGTGACGAGCCGCTTGAGGACAGCATTTTTGACAAGATTGCACTTTTCTGCAACGTAAAGCGTGACTGCGTAATTGAAAATATCACACTTCCCACACTTTATCAGGCACCTCTTATGCTTGAAAAGAGCAATTTCTCAAACGTAGTTTGCAGAGAGCTTAATATTGCTGTGGATAAAAAGCCCGACCTTACCGAGTGGGAGGAAATGCTCGGCAGAATCAATAACCGCACAAAGAAGTGCAAAATCGCACTTTGCGGTAAGTACGTTGCACTTCACGACGCTTATCTCTCCGTTGCCGAGGCACTACGTCACGGCGGCTATGAAAACGGCGCTGACGTTGAAATCAAGTGGGTAGACTGCGAGCTTATTACAAAGTATAAGGCTGACGAGCTTCTGGGTGACGTTGACGGAATCCTCGTTCCCGGCGGCTTTGGCAACAGAGGCGTTGAAGGCAAGGTTATTGCGGCTCAGTATGCACGTGAGCACGACATTCCGTACCTCGGAATCTGCCTTGGTATGCAGACTGCCGTTATTGAGTACGCAAAAAACGTTCTCGGCTATGATGACGCAAACAGCGGTGAATTTGCACCTGAGGGTAAGCACAACGTAATTGACCTTATGCCCGAACAGCTCGGAATTGAGAATATGGGCGGCACAATGCGACTTGGCGCATATCCCTGCGTAATCAAGGAAGGCTCAATGATGGAAAAGGCTTACGGCGCAAAAGAAGTTTCCGAACGCCACCGCCACCGTTACGAGTTCAACAACGATTTCAGGGAAGAGATTGAGAACGCAGGAATGAAGATTACGGGTACATCACCCAACGGACTTCTTGTTGAGGCTGTTGAAGTTCCCGAAAACCGCTTCTATGTGGGCGTTCAGTACCACCCCGAATTCAAGTCACGCCCCAACCGTGCACATCCGCTTTTCAGAGAATTCATCAAGGCTTCGCTTGAGAAATAATAAATTTGTCACTTACTGAATGTAGGGAACGACCCCCGTGTCGTTCCTGTCAGGTCAGCTCAATTTCAGTTAGGAACGACACAGGGGTCGTTCCCTACGGTGAAAAAATATAAAAGGAATGATTGGTATGAAAATAAATAAGAATTTTGACAACCTTGTGCCGAACTATCTTTTTGCAGACGTTGCAAAAAAGACTGCCGATTTTGCAAAGGCAAATCCCGACAAGAAGATTATCAAGCTCGGAATCGGCGACGTAACACTTCCGCTTGCTCCCGTTGTAATTGAAGCAATGAAAAAGGGTGCGGAGGATCTGGCTCACAAGGATACATTCAAGGGCTATCCCGACTATGAGGGCTACGCTTTCTTAAGAGAGGCAATTTCAGACTATTACAAGAGCTTCGGCGTAACCGTTTCTGCCGATGAAATCTTCGTTTCTGACGGTGCAAAGTCCGACTGCGGCAACATCGGCGACATTTTCGACAAGGACAATGTTGTGCTTGTAACAGACCCCGTTTATCCCGTATACGTTGACTCAAACATTATGGCAGGCAGAAAGATTGTTTATGCCGCTTCTAACGAGGAAAACGGCTTTGCGGCTCTTCCCGACAAGAACGTAAAGGCTGATATAATCTATCTTTGCTCACCCAACAACCCCACAGGCTCTGCCTACAATGCAGAACAGCTCAAAATGTGGGTTGACTATGCACTCGAAAACGACGCAATAATTCTCTATGACTCGGCTTACGAGGCATTTATTACAGAGGATTTACCCCGTTCAATTTTTGCAATCGAGGGCGCAAGAAAGTGCGCAATCGAAATGTGCTCGCTTTCAAAGACAGCAGGCTTCACCGGCACACGCTGCGGCTACACAATTATCCCCAAGGAGCTTGAGCGTGACGGTCACAACATCTACGCTACATGGTACCGCCGTCAGGCTACAAAGTTCAACGGCGTTTCGTGGCCCGTACAGTGCGCTGCTGCGGCTGTATTCAGCGAGGAAGGTCAGAAGCAGATTAAGGAAAACATTTCTTACTATCAGGAGAATGCAAGAATTATCTCCTCTGCTCTTGACGAGCTCGGAATTTACTACACAGGCGGCAAAAACTCGCCTTACATCTGGCTCAAGTGCCCCAACAATATGGGCAGCTGGGAATTCTTCGATTTGCTCTTAAAAGAGGCAAATGTAGTAGGTACTCCCGGTGAGGGCTTCGGCGAAAACGGCGCAGGCTACTTCCGTCTTACCTCCTTCGGTGACAGAGAAAACACAATCGAGGCAGTAGATAGAATCAAAAAGCTTCTTTCAAATCTTTAATTAAAATACTATATTTAAATTCAAAAAAGATGCACCGCTTTCGGCGGTGCATCTTTTTCGCATAAATTTATTTAGTTTCAGGTGTGCGGCAAATCGTGCCGCCGCCGACAACATAATCTCCGTAATAAAGCACAACTGCCTGACCGTAGGAAATCGCCCTCTGAGGCTCGTCAAACACAATATGCAGTGTGTTCTCGTCAATCTGTTCTACGACTGCACTCTGCTCACTCTGATTGTATCTTACTCTTGCTTTAACCCTTATCGGCTTGTCAATTCTGTCGCAGGTAATAAGGTTAATGTCGGTTGCGTAAAGCTCTCGTGAGAAAAGTCCGCTGTTTTCGCACAATATTACCTCGTTTTTATCGAGGTCTTTTTTCTTTACGTACATCGGGTGGGGGAGTGCAAGTCCGAGTCCTTTTCGCTGACCTACCGTATAGCGGATAATTCCCTTGTGTTCGCCCAGCACCTTTCCGCCTTCGTCAACAAAGTTTCCGTGAGGATAGGTTCTGCCCGTGTACTGCTCAATAAACTTTGCATAGTCGCCGTCGGGAACAAAGCAGATGTCCTGACTGTCGTGCTTGTGAGCATTGATAAGTCCGAGCTTTTCGGCTATTTCACGTGTCTGCTCCTTTGTCATATTTCCGAGCGGAAAAAGCGTTTTTGCAAGTTGTTTCTGAGTCAGCGAATACAGCACGTAGCTCTGGTCCTTCGAAGAATCAGCAGACTTTTTCAGCAGATAACGTCCCGTTTCAGCGTTGTGCTCAATCACCGCATAATGTCCTGTTACAACATAATCAAAGTCAAGCTCTTCTGCTCTGCGCATCAGCTTTTCAAATTTAATATATCTGTTGCAGTCAATGCAGGGATTCGGCGTTGTGCCGTTTTCATATGCACTGATAAAGCGTGAAATCACGTTTTCCTTAAAGCTGTCCTTGAAGTTGTAGACGTAGTAGGGGATTCCGAGCTTATAGCAGACGCTTCGTGCGTCGTCAATATCGTCGAGAGAACAGCAGGTCTTTTCCTTTTTTTCGCCTATGTCCTCGTTGTCGAAAAGCTTGAGTGTAATTCCCGTTGCCTCAAACCCCTGTTCCTTTATAAGATAAGCGGCTACCGAGCTGTCAACTCCGCCGCTCATCGCAATTAATGCCTTTTTTGTCATATTATAATCAACCGAGCCTAATCATTTCGTCAATACATTTTTTAGCGTCTTTTATTGTCTTATCATCAAGAATAATCTCCTCGCCGCCCTTGCCTGCAAGACAGTTATAAACATCAACAAGCGTAGTTGCCTTCATATTCGGGCAGATGAGTTTCTGAGTGAGAATGTAGAAATTCTTGTCGGGGCACATATACTGCAAATGCTCCGCAATGCTTATTTCCGTACCGATGATAAAATCCTTCTTATCGGAATTTACCGCATAGTTCATTATTCCCGATGTAGAGCCGACATAATCAGCCATTGCAACAACCTCGGGCGTACATTCGGGGTGAACAAGAAGCTCTGCATTCGGGTACATAGCCTTTGCTTTTTTTACGTCGTCAGTGTTAACGCAGGCGTGAATGGGACAGCCTCCGTTTAGAAGCTTGATATTCTTATCGGGACACTGCTTTGCAACATAGTCGCCGAGGTTGCAGTCGGGGATAAAAAGAATGTCCTTTTCGGGCATATTATTTACAATTTTAACGGCAGACGAGCTTGTTACGCATACGTCGCAGATTGTTTTAAGGTCAGCCGTTGTATTGATGTAAGCAACAACAGCATAATCCGGGTACATTTCCTTTACCTGAGAGATAAGCTGCCTGTCCATCTGGTCAGCCATACTGCAGCCTGCTGTCGGCTGAGCAAGGTAAACTGTTTTTTGAGGAGAAAGAATCTTGCAGGTTTCAGCCATAAAGCGCACTCCGCACATAAGAATATTCTTATTCTCAACCTTGCTTGCGTCAACGCTCAGCTTGTAGCTGTCGCCCGTAAAATCGGCAATTTCGAGAATTTCGTGAGCCTGATAGCTGTGTGCCAAAATACAAACGTCCTTTTCCTTTTTGAGTTCGGTTATTTTCTGCTGAAGCTGTGCGATATTCATATAAAAAATCCTTTCAAAAGAAGATGTTGCATTATTAAAACTATTATACAATTATGCCTCTGTTTATGCAATAGAAACGGCTCGATTTGTAAAGTAATTTGACATATTAACAAGAAAACGCAACAAAATTTGTACAATATTAAACCAAGTTTCTTCAATTTCGCTATTTACACGACGAAAAAACTGTGATATAATTGACTTGATTTTAGAAATAGTAGTATGTTGTTTTATGTACTATTCGAATAGATTTAAATAGGAGGAGATAAAATGAAAAAGATTGTTTCCGTTTTATTTGCAATTTTAATGGTTGCATTTGCTACAATTCCTGCATTCGCAGCTGAAAGTCCCGTAGCTACTACTGCACCCGCAACTACTTTTAAGTATGAAGTTGACGTTATTCCGTCTGAGGGCGGCGACGGCAGCTACGAATTCACAACTGATATTGATGAAGACGGTAACCAGCACGTTCACATTATTCCTAAGCCGAACCCCGGTTATACATTTGACCACTGGGAAATTGAAGGTCCTTACAAAACTGAAAATAAGTTAACAGATTCCGAGATGGACCTTATCATTTCAGGCGATATCAAGGTAACACCTTACTATAAAAAGGCAGGTTCTTCTACTGTTGAAACAGGCACAGTAAACAGAGATGTGAACAAAACTTCACCACAGACAGGTACTAACGATGTACTTCCCTATGCAATAATTATGCTTTCAATTGCTGCTTGCGGTGCTTCGGTTGTAATGCTTGTCAGAACAAACAAAAGCAAATAATTAAGTTGTTATGTTTTCAGCCCTCGCAGTTGCGGGGGCTGTTTTTATTTCTTAATAAAAAGCTGAAAGACAGCTGGGGAAGAAAGGCAGGTAATATGAATTTGTCTGCTTGAATAACCTACGGCATTATATGTCTACTTATTGACAATATATTAAAATAATGCTAAAATATATTCATTATAATATAATATGCCATAATGTGCCAAAATTTGTTTTTCAGATTTAGATATAATGCTCACCGAATAAACGGCGGAACACCGTTTTTGTATGAGCTGTCGGGTGATAATTTGATGAAAAGGAAAAAGAATGTTGTTTTAATTTCAATAATTGTGCTGTTTGCAATTGCCTTTTTGTGTGCGTGCGCCTATGTTGTAATCAAGGGTGTGCTTAACAGCGAAAACAGAAATGAATATAACAATATTGCAAGCTCCTATGCAGGCGAACTCTCGGAAAGTCAGAGCAGTACCGAGATAACGGCTCCGACCGAAATAAACGTAAAAAAGGCGGAGAATCCCGTCGATTTTGACTCGATGATAAAGCAGAATCCTGATATTTATGCGTGGATTTACATTCCCGACACGAATATCAACTATCCCGTTTGCCGACATTCAACCGACGACAACTTTTATCTTGACCACGACATTTACAAGAATTACAGCTATGCCGGTGCTATTTACTCACAATTCTGCAATTCAAGAGATTTTGATGACAGAGTGACTGTGCTTTACGGTCATAATATGGCTGACGGTTCTATGTTTGCAAATCTGCATAAATTCAAGGATAAAGACTTTTTTGACAAAAATAAAAATTTTTATATTTATACCGAAAGCCGCAAGCTGACTTATGAGATTGTGTCTGCATTTGTGTATGACGACAGGCACATAATGAATTCGTTTGATTTCTCTGATGACAAGGTTTTTAAGGATTACCTTGATATGATTTCAAATCCACGTTCGGTCAGCAGCAATACAAGAGAAGGGGTTAATCTTGATATTGACGACAATATTGTTGTGCTCAGCACGTGTCTTAACAGCGGCGAAGGACGTTATCTTGTCCAGGGGGTACTGATTAATGACGAACAAACAAAATGACGAAGTTCTCAGCGAAGATAAAAATATATATTCACGTTCCTACAGCAGTGATGAATGTATTAAAGCAGACGGAGAAAAAATTCCCGTAAAAAAAGATTCAAAAACTGTAAATGATGATATAGATGATTATATATTTACAAGAAAACGTATAGTAAAAAAAAGTAAGCATGATGAAACGAATACTTCTGCATATAGCGGAAATTATGAGTTTGTTAAGAGCGACAGGAGTAACGACAGAGCAAAAAAGCGCAAGCATAAGCACAGTACTAAAAGGCATAGGATGAAACGCTGGAAAAAGGTTCTGTTAAGCATCGGCTGTGTTTTTCTTTCTATCATATTGCTTGCAGTCGGAACTCTGACTTATCTTTTTTTCAAAGGCAGCAGCGAGCTGCTTGACGGCGACTATACTATCACAGCACCTCAGGGTGTTGAAACCCAGAATGACGGCGAATTTGTAGTCTACAACGGAAAGACCTATCAGTATAATAAAAACGTCACAAATATCCTGTTTATGGGCGTTGACAAGCGTGAGCTTGAAGAAACGGAAGTTCTTGGAACAGGCGGACAGGCTGACGTTATCGTTCTGCTTGCCGTTGACACCAAAACAGGCAAAATCTCAATGATAAATATTTCACGTGATACAATGACCGATGTTACCGTTTATGCGGCAAACGGAGGTTATGTCGGCAGTGAAACACAGCAGCTCTGCCTTTCATATGCATACGGCGACGGCAAGGAGAAAAGCTGTGAAAATACTGTAAATTCGGTAAAAAGGCTGTTTTACAACATTCCGATAAAGACGTATCTTGCACTTGACCTTGACGGAATTGCGGCAGTCAACGACTGCGTAGGCGGGGTAGACGTTACCTCTCCCGAAACTATCGGGGATTTTGTAAAAGGGCAGAATTACCACCTTGAAGGACAGCTTGCAGAGTCCTTCGTGCGCTCAAGAAGTCATGAAAGTGCCGACGCAAACACGCTGAGAATGCAGCGTCAGCAAGTTTACGCAACACAATTTATAAACAAGGTGATTTCGGCAACTAAAGAAAACATCACAGCGCCTGTTGATTTGTTCAATGCATCATCACCGTATACCTGCACAAATCTTAATCCGTCAAGAGTTCTGTATCTTGCCGAGTCGATAGTAATGAGCAACGGTATGTCGGTTGAAATGAGCACTGTTCCGGGTGAATCAAAAATGGGCAAAACCTACGCCGAATTCTATGTAAACGAGAGCGAATTTTACGAGCTGTTTTTAAGCGTGTTCTATACGCCTGTTCAGTAAAACTGAATAAATTAAGGCTGTAACAGTCAGCGGATATCCGTGTGTGCTGTTACAGCCTTTTATAAAACTAATTTCGTGGGATAAACCATAATTTGTCGAGGCACTCGACAAATTATGGTTTTCTCGAATCAAGAAAGTCCTGCAAAATTATCGTTGCCGCGACCTCGTCAACAACATTCTTGCGCTTTTTTCCTCTTGTGTTTGTCGTGTTCAAAAAGTTGTGCGCCGTAATTGTTGTTCCACGCTCGTCCTGCATAACGGTCTTAATGCCTGTAATTTCTTCAAGCTCCTTTGCAAAGGCTCTTGCATTCTGTGCGCTTTCGCCCTCGCTTCCGTCCATATTTTTCGGCAGTCCCACAACAACTAATTCTGCTTTGGTGTCCTTGACAGCCTGCACCGCCTTTTCCATAAGCCTTTGCGGCGACTTTTCGAAAATAACCGTATACGGAGATGCTAAAAATTCCGTTTTATCGCATACAGCAATGCCTGTTCTGGCTTTGCCGAGGTCAATCGACATTATAATCATAAATACATTCCTTTCAAAGCTGTGTTTACTCCATAATTATAAATCAAAATTTCATAATATACAATATCTTTGATAAAGCCGTGCTTGTCGGCTTTATTTTTTTTAAACTGACTTTTAGGACGGCTTATAAATCTGCTTTCTGAAATTTCTACAAAAGAATATAAAAACGCTCATTCACATAATGACAAAACGATTGCAACCTTTATCATATAATAAACTTGCAACAACAAATCAACTGATTTTCGGTAAAAGGACGTAGAATATTATGGAAAGCACAAAAGCTTTAAGAAGAAAAACAAGCGACAACCGCAACGATTTTGTAAGAAACGGCGCTGTCAATTTCATATACCTGCTGTGCGGAATCCTCGTGTCAAGGGGCACTTTGTTAGGTACTCTTGCACCGTTCGGTGCGTCATATGCGGCGGCTGTTCCGAAAAAATATCTCTTCTCATCGCTTGTCGGAACGGCGTTCGGCTATATTCTGCTGAAACCTACCGACAGCTTCAGGTACATAGCCGTCATAGTGGCAATCGGTGCACTGCGCTGGCTTATGGGCGACATTGAAAAGGTAAGCCGAAGCAGGCTTTTTGCTCCGCTTGCAGCCTTTCTTCCGACGCTTGCAACGGGAATTGCACTTTTGTTTGCGAGTACAAGCACGCTTTCTTCCTTTGCAGACTGCTTTATCGAGGCTGTGCTTTCGGGTGCGGCGGCTTACTTCATAAGCGTTTCGGTTCAGCTTGCAGACGAGAAAAGAGGAATTTCCGCCTACACCAGACAGGAAACTGCGTGCCTTGTTATGACGGGCTGTGTGCTGATTCTTGCGTTCGGAAGCATAACCTTTGAGAATATTTCGCTCGGCAGAATTATTGCAATAACAGCCGTTCTGCTCTGCGCAAGATACGGCGGAGTAAACGGCGGCGCAGTCTGCGGAATTGCAACGGGAGCAGTTTTCAGCATTGCAAGCAGAGCGCAGGGTTTTGTCTGCGGCGGCTTTGCTTTCGGCGGTCTAATGGCAGGAATGTTTGCTCCTGTGGGCAAGCTCGGCTGTGCAATAGCATTTCTGATTTCAAACGGAATTATGAGCCTTGCGTTCGGAGAGAATACCCAGCTTGCCGCATTATTGATTGAAAGTCTTGTCGGTTCAGTTGTGTTTATGATACTTCCGAAAGAGGTCGGCAATATAATCTCGCCTGTTTTTTCAAACGAGAAGAATTCTTCCCTCGGAGAAACCCTGCGAAAGAATATCGTTATGCGTCTTGATTTTGCTTCAAAGGCTATTTACAACGTGCGAAACGACGTCAATTCCGTATCGGATAAGCTCAGGGATTTGTATTCACCGAGCTTTTCGGTAGTGTGCGAAAACGTGGAAAAAGAGGTCTGCAACAACTGTGGACTTAAAACCTATTGCTACGAGCATAAGCAGGGCGTGACAAGGGACGACTTTTTCAGGCTTGAAGAACTGCTCGAAGCGCAGGGAATAATAAGCGAAAACGACGTTGAGGACGCATTTGTCAAGAATTGCTGTAAAAAAGGCGAAATTGCACGCAGTATGAATTTAAACT
>CAMBNE010000019.1 GCA_945868935.1 uncultured Clostridia bacterium | reverse complement strand
CACGTCCCAAAACGTTAAAATCAAAATAAGCAAACAAATCTATCCACAAACACGCACTATTTTAAATTCAGAAATATGCGTGTCGAGGCACTCGACCGACCGTTAACTTCACTCTCCACACTCCAAACTCCACACTTTTAGAAGTCCCAGTCGGGGATAAAGTCGGTGCTTGCAGAAGTCAAATCCTGCGTAAAGCCGTCAAGTCCGAGAGCAAAAAGTTCAGATTTTACCTTGTCGTATTCACGGCGTGTTATTGTTCGGTTGATTTTCGGAAAATCGTGAGCCTTGTTAACAGGCACATACTGACACATAAGGCTTACAAGCACCTGCTTGTCGTAGCTTCGCTTTATAATGTCGAGCACGCCAAGGCTGTTTTTTGTGTGAGATGGGAGAATCAGGTGGCGCACAATTACGCCCTTTTTCATCATACCGTCAGAGTCGAATACAGGCGTTCCGACCTGAAAAATCATCTCTTTAATTGCGGCCGAGGCGGTGTTTACGTAGTTCGGCGCAGAGGAATATTTTATTGCGAGAGCGTCGTCGGAATATTTGAAATCGGGCAGATAGATATCGACAAGACCGTCGAGAATTGACAGAGTTTTCGGGCTTGTATAGCCGCTGCAATTGTACACAACCGGTACTGACGGCTTGTAGATATTCAGACTTTCTGCAACCGCAGTAACATAGTGGTCGGCTGTCACAAGGTTAATGTTGTGCACACCCTGTTCTTCAAGCCTTTTGTAGCAGTCTGCAAGCTCTTTGGGCGTTACGGCTCTGCCCTTGTGACCGTCGGAAATTTCGTAGTTCTGACAGAAAACGCATTTTAAGGTACAGCCCGAAAAAAACACGGTGCCGCTGCCTTTTGTACCGCTTATGCAGGGTTCTTCGCCAAAATGCGGTGCAACCCTTGCAACAACGGGCAGAGTGCCTGCGCCGCAAAAGCCGTTGCCCTGATGCTCGGTTCGGCAGGCGTTGCACTTTCTCGGACAGAGATTGCAAATCATAAAAAATCACCTCGACTATTGTAGCACAAATGCTAAATAAAGTCGAGGACAAAATCTTATAATATTATACGCAGAAATCAGTGAGATAATCTTCTAAAATATCATCAATATGACACAATTCTATTTCAAGCTCGTTGCACATATTTACAAGCAAAATAATATCATTATAGTTATTTGTAATTCTTTCAATTGATTTTACAAGCTTCCCTCGTGAGAAAACATCAATGCCGTATTCATTCTCAGAGCAATATTTTATGCAATTAAATTTATATTCTATCATTATATCCCGTACTTTCGCCTGATGTTAATTTAGTTCACTAAAAATCATACCATTCCAATAGGAAAATGTCAAGATATTTACATAATACAACATAATATTATTGAAATATCGTAAGCATAAACATTTGTTATTGTTTTGCTGATGATTTTTTGCACTAATATTACATTGCTTTTTTGCCGAAAAAATATAGTAACAATAATTTTGAATTATTTTATTGAAATATAAAGGAAAATATTGTATAATTTTATACGCGAATATATTATTACTTGCGGATTATATATCGCATATTGCTTTTACGTTGGAAGCAATGCAAAATACTCACAAACTTTTTTGAAATTCGTGTCTGTTCAGGAAACGGGAGTGTAGAAAATCAGGAGTTTTTAATGATTTATGTTGAAAACCTAAGAAAGGAATTTAAGAAAACAATCAAGGAACCCGGCTTAAAGGGCAGTTTAAAGTCGTTTATCAAGCCGAAAAAGGAAATTGTCGCTGCGGTTAAGGACATTTCCTTTGATGTACAAGAGGGCGAAATCCTCGGTTTCATCGGTCCCAACGGCGCAGGAAAGTCCACCGTAATCAAAATGCTTACGGGTATTCTTTCGCCCACGTCGGGAAAATGCACAATCAACGGAAAAGACCCTCAGAAGGACAGAAAAACATATGTAAAGGAAATCGGCGTTGTGTTCGGTCAGCGTACTCAGCTATGGTGGGATTTGCCGCTTACCGAAACGTATACTGTGCTCAAGGAGATTTACGAGGTTGACGACAGCCGTTTTAAAAAGCGTATGAGCTTTTTAAACGAGGTGCTTGAGCTTGACAGCTTTATCAACAGCCCTGTGCGTACGCTCTCGCTCGGTCAGCGAATGAGAGCCGACATTGCGGCGTCGCTTCTTCACAGTCCGAAGGTGCTTTTTCTTGACGAGCCGACAATCGGACTTGACGTTGTCGTAAAGGACAACATACGCAAGGCAATTGCAAAAATTAACGAGGAGGAGCACACCACCGTTGTGCTTACAACTCACGACTTGGAAGATATCGAGCTGTTGTCAAAGAGAATTGTTATGATTGACAAGGGCAGTAAGGTGTTTGACGGTAAAATTACCGACTTAAAGGAAAAGTACGGCCAGATGAGGGAGCTTGCGTTTGTAAGTCCCGATGAAAATGCGCTGAAAGCTCTCGGCTATGCCGAAAAATTCGGACTGTCAGATGACGATTTGATTCAGGAGCAGGACGGTACAAGCTGTAAAATCCGCTTTAACAGCGCAATTGTGCCCGTCAGCGATATGCTTTCCTACACCCTCTCAAAAATCAACGTCAAGGACATTAACGTAAAAGACGCTGACATTGAGGAGATTATCCGCCGCCTTTACAAGGAAGGGGTTGAGTGATTTGCGCAGAAAGCTGAGAATCTATACCCCTTTTATCAACGCAGGAATGCAGGAAATGTCAACCTACAGGGCAAACTGGCTTTTCTATATCCTGGGCGACGTGCTTGCCTGCTTTGTATCGTTCTTTGTGTGGGAGGCTGTTTTCATCTCAAACGGCGGCGAGTCGTTTATGGGCTTTGACAAGAGCGATATGGTTGTGTACATCTTTATGTCGTTTCTGACTGGTCAGGTGATAAGCAGCGGCGGCACCTACAACATAGGCGAGGAGGTCAAGGACGGCTCAATCGCAATGAGAATGATTAAGCCGATAAGCTACAACGCAACCTTTCTTTTTCAGGAAATCGGCAACAAGCTTATGGAAATCGGCGTTATTTTTATTCCGCTTGTTGCAGGCGTTGAAATCTACCGCTTTGCCGTTACGGGAAGTTTAAAATTTGATATTTTAAAGTTTTTAATCTATCTTGTTTGTTGCGTTTTTGCGTATGCAATCAACTTTTTCTTCAATATCTGCTACGGCTTTACGGCGTTTGTGTTCAAGAATCTCTGGGGCTCAAATATGCTCAAAAATACGGTAGTCAGCTTTTTGTCGGGCGCAATAATTCCGCTTGCGTTTTTGCCCGACGTGCTCAAAAACGTGCTTATCTGCCTGCCGTTTTCGTCACTTACATATACACCCGTAATGATTTATATGGGAATGTATACGGGTTATGAGCTGTTGTTCTTCGCAGGAGTTCAGATTTTCTGGACGGTCGTTTTCTGGCTGCTTTCAAAGGTAATCTGGAAGTGCGTAATCAACCGACTTTCAATTCAGGGAGGTTGATTGTATGTTCAGAGAAATTAAAAGAGCCTTAAAAATGCACCGCATTTTCATTGTGCAGGAGCTTAAAAGATTCACCGAATATAAGGGCGACTTCCTGACAGGTGCAATCGGCTTGCTGCTTGCACAGCTCTGCAATATTGTTTTTATCTCGGTAATCTTCGGTCAGATTCCCGAGCTTATGGGCTGGAAATACAACGAGGTAATGTTTATCTACGGCTTTTCGCTGATTCCAAAGGCACTTGACCACCTGTTCTTTGACAACCTCTGGTCTGTCGGCTATTTTATCGTGCGCAAGGGCGACTTTGACAAGTACCTTACACGTCCGATAAATCCGCTTTTCCACGTTATGGCGGAGAAATTTCAGGTTGACGCATTCGGCGAAATGGTAATCGGAATCATTCTTCTGTCCTGCTCACTGCCGTCAATTGAGGTTGAATGGGGCATAGGCAAGGTGTTGCTTGTAATTGTTGCAATTATCTTTGCGTCGTTCATTTATACGGGCATAAAAATCGGAACGGCGGCTATTGCGTTCTGGACAAAGCGCAGCGGAAACATAACCTTTATGTTCTATATGGTAAACGATTTTGTAAAGTACCCGATTGACATTTACAACAACGTTGTCCGTTCGGTGCTTACGTATATCATTCCGTTTGCGTTTACGGCTTATTTTCCTGCCCTCTACTTCCTTACGGGAGAAAATCCGCTTTTCAATATAGGAATGACAATTTTTGTTGCGCTGATTGTAATGACAATCGGAGTGCTTATCTGGAACAGGGGAATCAAAGCGTACGAATCAGCAGGAAGTTGATGTAATATGATAGACTTTATTTCTGACAATTTCATACTTTGCATAACGGCAGTCTATGTGCTGTTGGGAATGATAATGAGCATCAAGCTGAAAAATTCCGATATAAAAATTGTTGACAAATACGGCAAAAGCTTTGCGGAAATTCCGTTTCGCATAAGGCACAGAATTCTGCTTAACGGAAAATGGGCGAAAATTCAGTACACGGTAACGGTTGTGCTGATTTATGCAGTAATGCTTGTAAGGCTCAATAAAATATTTTCGCTGCTTTTGGCGGTGCTTATTGCGCTTCCCGTTTCATTGCTGCTGGCGTTTGTTTTCTTTGACGGAATACTTTTTGTGTCGGCATTTGTGCGAAAGCTGATTTCCGTAAACAGTGCCTCGCTCAATGTAATGTTTTCGTCAATAATATTTATTTTAGCGTCACTCTGCGTCTATTTTGCAACAAGAGCAAGCCTTGATTTCAATCAGTTTATTTTGTCGCAGATTTGCCTTGGCTGCTGCTATGTTATGATGCTGTTTGTGCTGATTCTCGTGCTCAAAGAAGCTAACAGCGGTGACAGTCTGCTGACTTTCAGAAACATCTGGAAGTCGGCAATCCTGATAATAATGCTTTTTATCGTTGTACTGTCGCTAATGTCGTACTGTTGTCTTATGCACAACGCAAATGCTTTTGACGGCGTTAAATGCGGAATCGCCGATATTTTTTACTATACGGCTATTACCTTTGCAACGGTGGGCTACGGTGATATTGTGCCTGTTTCATTGACGGCAAAGGCTGTATCGGTTCTGACGGTTATTACAAGTATATTGTGCATAACCGTTTTGCTCAGCGAAATTGCAGGGCTGAAAAAGAAGCCGGATGATAAACAGCAGTAATATGTACTTTAATTTAAACAAAAAATGTCGTGGAACTTTTAAGCTCCACGACATTTTTTGTGTGCACAACGGACAGCTTGAAGTCCGTTTTTAATTAACTTTTATCCTAATGACGGAGCAAGTCCGGCAATGCTTTTTTGTATCTGAGTTGCGTCAGCAATAGTTATTATTTTGTCACCGTTTGTATCTGCGACAGCAAGCTGTTTTTCGTCAAGACTTGCAAGGTTAGCAAGATGCTTCTGAAGCAGAGTTGCATCGGCTATGGTCACAACTCCGTCCAGATTAATATCGCCAAGACCGTATTCAGGCTCTCTGCTCTGCGAAATATGCTCTACTGAATAATCAATATATGATACATCATATTGCTTATCGAGGTCATTATTGCTCATAATTAAACCCTCTAAGGTGAAATCCTGTTCCCTCACATAAAGCGTATCCAATACATTAAAAGTAAAGGAAATGATTTTTTCTCCTGCCTTTACCGCAGGACCGGGAAATTCAGCAGCATTACACTTTATACAATTCTCATCCGGATGAGCCTGTAACACAGGTTCCATACACCAGTGGTTTTCGTATGATTCATACTCAAGCAGACTTGAATCATAGGGACATTCAAATTGATAGTTAGGTACACCGTCGGGAATATCCTTAGCAAACGAGTAGGTTACTACTATTTTGTCGCCCGGATAAGCAATTCTAAAATCAATAGAAAATGTGGACTTTTTATTTCTGCCGAGGTCATATGTGTAAGTAACCATGTCAGCGTCTTTTGCAATGGTCAGTGTGTTGCCCGAAACAGTGCCGTTTGTCCAGTTGCTTGCTTTGCTGACGTCAAACTTACCGGGAAGTGTTGAGAGGTCAAATGTGCGTTTGTCTGACAACGATGCAAAAGTGCAGTTTGCAGATGATTTAATTGAGGAAAGCTTTGAATTATTGCTTACATCGAGAGAAGTGAGTCTGTTACTGCTGCAATCAAGAGATGAAAGTACAAAATTTCTGCTTATATCCAGAGCAGAGATTTTGTTGAATGAACAGTCAAAGCTTCTGAGTTTTACACAATTGCTGATATTGATATCTTCAATATCATTGTAATTGCAGCTCAATGTTGTCAAAGCGTTATTTTTGCTTAAGTCAAGCGATTTTAAATAGTTTTGGTCACATTTCAAACTGTAAAGCTTAGTATTACAGCTTAAATCCAGCTTACTCAAATAGTTGCCGGAGCAGTCGAGATATGCAAGCTTTGTGTTTTTGCTTAAATCTAATTCATATAAATTGGCATCGTGACAATCGAGGTTAACAAGCTCTGTAAAGTATTCAATTCCTTTAACTCCGCCATATCCTACACAGTCAATAACCATTGAAGTTACTGCGGAGCACTCATCAACGCTTAATGAGTCGTCGTTATTCAAATCGTACTGTTCTACAAAATTTTTGAAACCGTAGTCGGGAAAGTTAGCATAGTTAATGTCCGCAACTATTCTTTCACCCGGCTTTTTTATGTTGATAGTAAAAGTTTCTTTTTTTCCGTAACCGATATTATAGGTATATGTAATCCGGCTTGTTCCGCTGTTTACCGTCAGGATATTTCCAGACACAGTGCCTCCTGTCCAGCCGCTTGCCTTGCTTACGTCAAAGTTACCCGGTAAAGTAGTAAGGTCAAGCTTCAGAGTGTCCGCACAATATGCCGTGTATTCATTGTCACGGCAGTCGAGATCGGTTATGTCGGCATTCTTGCTTAATTCAATATCTTTAAGCTTGGGATTCTTGCTTATATTGAGCGAGGTAAGCTGATTTCCATAACAATAAAGTGCTGAAAGCTGTGTATTCTTGCTGATATCAAGAGAAGTAAGTCTGTTACAGCCGCAGAAAAGCTTTGTAAGCTTTGTGTTTTTACTCACATCAAGAGAGGTAATATAATTGCGGGCACAAGAAAGCTTTGTAAGCTCAGTGAAGTATTCAATACCCTTCAGGGTGGTTATACGTTCACCGTATAATTCATAAATAACATTAATTTCTTTTGCTTCCAGAATCTCCGCAGGGCTTAAAACTCCGTCTTGATTGCTGTCAAATGAACGGCTGACATAGTTTCTGAACCGATCATCAGGAAAATTTGACTCGTTAATTTCAACCCCTCCTGCGGCAGAAGCAGTAAACGGTACGGCACTGAGCATAAAGGTTAGGCTTAATAATATGCTCAGCAGTTTAATTGTTTTGTGTTTTATTTTCATTACATTCATTCCTCCAAATCAAATAAAAATAACATTCGGACAGATATATTTTACCATCTGTTTATAAAATGTCAATATTTGTCTTAAAATTGTTCTTAATTATTTTTACTGTATGAATAACTATTTGGGCATTTTAAACAAAAAGCGTTCGTAAACTTTGGCTTACGGACGCTTGTTTTATTCTTTTATAGAAATATGTATTGATGGATAGTTGATAAAATATAATTAACGCACTATGCAATTTTTAGTGTATATTTATAAGAGGTGAGAAAGATGAAATTCAGAAAACCGTTATCGTTATTGCTTTCTGCGGCAATGGTTGCGGGTATGGCTTCGTTTGCGGCTAACGCTGTTGTTACAAACGGCTCCGAAGTTTCGGCAGGCAGCTACTACAACGGAAGCTATCTCGAAACCTATGCAAACAGTGCATATAACGAAACAGGTCTTGGCTCCGTATACAGCAAGACCTCTACAACATGGAAAACATGGTCGCCTGAGGCTACCGCTGTTCAGGTAAAGCTCTACAAGACAGGCTCCGACAGCGAATCGGGTGCAGGCGTAATCGGAACATATCCGCTTACGAAAAACAGCACTACCGGCGTGTGGTCAACAACGCTTTCGGGTGACTACAAGGACGTTTACTACACATACCTTGTAACAGTAAACGGCTCAACAAACGAAACTCAGGACGTTTATTCAAAGGCAGTCGGCGTTAACGGCAACCGCTCAATGGTTGTTGACCTCGATTCAACCGACCCCGATGGTTGGGACAGCGATAATCACGTTCTTTTTGACAGCGCAGCAGAGGCTGTAGTCTGGGAAGTTCACGTTCGTGACTTCTCGGCGTCAAGCACCTCGGGTGTAAGCGCAGAAAATCAGGGCAAGTACCTTGCTTTTGCAGAGGGCGGCACAAAGCTTAATTCCGATACAAGCGCAAGTGCCGTTTCAACGGGAGTCGATTACCTTGTTGAGCAGGGAATCAACTGCGTTCAGCTTATGCCTGTTTATGACTTCCAGTCGGTTGACGAGTCAAAAGCAAGCTCTTCTTCAAACCGCAACTGGGGTTATGACCCGCAGAACTACAATGTTCCCGAGGGCTCGTATTCTTCCGACGCATACAACGGCAACACAAGAATTACCGAGTTCAAGCAGATGATTCAGGCTCTCCACGACAGAGGAATCTCTGTTGTAATGGACGTTGTTTATAACCATACATATACAACCGAAGGCTCGTGCTTCTCAAAGACAGTTCCGGGCTATTACTACAGAAAAACCTCCTCAAGTGTATACTCCAACGGCTCGGGCTGCGGAAATGAAACCGCATCCGATAAGCTGATGTACAGAAAGTATATGATTGAGTCAGTTAAATACTGGGCAGAGGAATACCACATTGACGGCTTCCGTTTTGACCTTATGGGTATTCACGACATCACAACGATGAATACAATCCGCACTGAGCTTGACAATCTCTACGCTGACGGCTCAGGCAAGAAAATCCTTATGTACGGCGAACCTTGGACAGGCGGTACTGTTGCAATTTCCGACGGTTGTTCGCAGTCAAAGGCTTCTTCGCTTGATGCAAGAGTAGGTATGTTCTGCGACTCCTACCGTGACGCTATCAAGGGTGACACAAACGGTACCGGTACAGGCTTTATTCAGGGAAATAATGACGGAACCTACGGCGTAGTGAACGGCGTAAAGGGTAAAGGTTTCAGTGCAAAAGCTCCGTCGCAGACAATTGCCTATGCCGACGCTCACGATAACCTGATTCTCTGGGATAAGATTGTAAAGAGCAACGGCTCGTCAAGCTGGAGCTCAACCTCTTCCACATTCAAGAATCAGCTTAAAGAGGCTATGACGCTTATTATGACCTCGCAGGGTATTCCGTTTATGACGGCAGGCTCGGAGTTCTGCCGTACAAAGCAGGGCGACCACAACAGCTACAAATCCAGCGACACAATCAATGCAATTGACTGGAACAGAGTAAAAACCTACTCTGATGTTGCGTCATATTATAAAGGACTGCTTGAAATCAGAGAAAACTATACTCCGATGAAGGGCAGCTCGTTCAGCACACCGACCTTCCAGTCAAGCTACGGCTATGTTGTAGCATATACATATTCAAACAGCAAGTCCGACGAATGGGGCAAGGTCTGCGTGCTTGTAAACAGCGGCACACAGGCTTACTCAATCAGCCTTGACGGCAGCGGCTGGACGATAGTTGCAAACGGCACAAGCGCAGGACTCAAGAGCCTTGGCACAGTTTCGGGCAGCAGCTATTCGATTCCGGCAAGAAGCACGGCTGTTCTCGTTCAGAGCTCTACATTCTCACAGCTTAAAGCTACCGAAACACAGTACGGTACACTTACCATTAATCACGTTGACGAAGACGGCAATGTTTTAAAGACTTCAACATCAAAATACAGAGAAGGCTCAACCTACCGTGCACTTCCCGACAGCACAATCCTCTTTGATTATTCACTCAAGAGTACAGAGGGCACAACTTCGGGCAAAGTTGTAGGCGGAGAGAATTACAGCGTAACATTTGTTTACAGTTCAACCGGAATTGCATCAGGC
>CAMBNE010000018.1 GCA_945868935.1 uncultured Clostridia bacterium | reverse complement strand
AACGCCTTCAACAGATACGGCGATATAATTTACTCGACTGTCGGTGCGGCTATCGGCAGATCTAAAGGCTTGATAAAAGAAGAACCCTATTTGTATCTCCAGCAGGCTGACGGCGGCTGGAAAAAGGTTATGCTCAGCGCAGACGGTACGATTGACCTCGACCATTTCTGCGGATATGTAAGCGTACCGCTTGAATTTATGTGCTCTGAAACACCTTCGGAGGTTACCGAATCCAACGAGGATTTCGGTGTCGAAAAGCCGGTTTCGAATATGTTTGTTTGGAATAATGCGGATAAAACAAGGGCAAATGCTGACAAGTATTATAATGAAAAAATCAAACTTTCGCAGTCGGTAGTTGTTGACCCTGCAGGAACATCTATTGCAGATGCTCTTCTTGTAAGACATTACTCTTTCAGAATTGACAAAACGTCGACTCTTGGCGGTGCTTATTATATCGACAGCGGCTTGATGCTCGCTCCGTGTATGGACGCTTCGGAGGGAAGCAAAACAGCAGCCGATTTACCTAAAAGAGCATATATCGATAAGTCTAAAATCGGAGAAGTCGATGAAAACGGCAGATCCAAGGCAGTTGTAAACCGTGAAAACGGCTATAAGGCTATCGAGGATATTATGTCCGCAGGCTTTAAGTTTACGGGCTGTACGGCAGATTCGGCTAATCCGAGCCTTGAAACAAGCCAGAACAGTATCGGAAAAAAGATTTTCCTCGATAACGTATTGTTCTACCGTACAGACGGTCAGCAGTACAATGAAAATACACTTAACGGAGCAGTAAATACCGGCTCCCCTGTTAAGAATTATTACGATCAGGAAACTGAAATTCCGCGCGCTATATTCAATGCTTGCCAAAAGTACATTGAAAGCCCCGATTCTTATGATTACCGTGCTGTTAAGTATATAGAGAACTTGATAAACGGTTATAAACAATCTATTGAGGATTATAACAAATCCGAAGAAGCTGCAAAATGCGGTACAATCGACGCTTCCTTCCTTGAGGACGCTAACCTTGACGCAAAAGCGGCGGCTCTCGGAATGACCGAGGTTTGGGAAAAATACAAGGCTGCCAAGCAGGCTTGTATAGATGAGGGAACCTATGGTTCGGTTAACTCGGGTGCAAATGATTTCATTCCGATAATTGCAAAAAAGCTTGAGCAGCTTCCCGACTTTGACGAAAATACTCTTACGGTAAGCGATGAGGATAAAGCCGTCGTTAAGAGTATTTATGATATTTATATCCGCCTCAACCTGAGCCAGCTTACAATGCTCGGCAAAGCGGAGGAGGAGAAGCTCTTAAAGTACTTCAACTTCATTGAGGAAGAGCTTGCCGATAACTCTGTTATAATAGGTCAGGCGCTTACAAACAACAAGGTTATACCGTTCGGCGACTTCAACTCCTTGGAAAAAGGTACCAGAAGCTGGCAGTTCGAAAACTCGAAATATGCCAGTCAGGTGGGTAAAGATTATTACTATTCTAAGGGATTTTTGACATATCAGGTTCCCTTTGCCGAAATTTCGGCGCATAGAGAAGATACCGCAACACCTACGATTGTACCGACGGGTGCTTTCGGTAGCGACCCGCAGAGAAATGGTATTACGAGCTATCGTCAAAACGGTACCTCAGCAATCATTACATCAAACGGACTTGAGGGCAATAATGCCGCAACGGTTACCATAAATAACCAGTATGCCGAAGACAGAAAAGGCTGGTACAACTGCATAAGCATTACAAAGGGACTTGTTGACAAAGAACCGAGCAGCAGCGGCGACTACTCTGCGCTGAGAGCCAACAATATGTCATCTGAGAGTCTCGGTGATTTCGCCAAGTCATATAACAAAAACGAAATAGGCGAAACCGACCGTTTGGCGCTTGTATTCTACGCCGATTTTTCTCAGCTTGATACTTTCACAATGGCATTTAATATCAGCTCATACTATGAAGGCGCCGCTGAGGACTACACCCTCGACTTCGGCAGCAATAATGCGGCTTCTTATTTCTACCTCATTAACCCTAAGACGGGTGAGTGGGTTAAGTGTACACCCAAGGATGAGGGCAAGAGAAGAATTTACGCTTACACTTCGGATTACGGCATAGATACGGGAGACGGCGACTACCTGACTCTTTCTCACTACAAAGGTTATGTTATGGTTCCGCTCTTCCAATTCGCAAGAGGCGTTCAGGGTGCTGATGCAAGAACTAACTATCGTATAGATGAAAAAGCCGAGGCTCTCAACAACATCTTCCGTGTCACAATAGGTATAGCGCCCTTGTCGGATTACAACGATTCGTCCGTAAACGGAAAGAGTGCAGCCGCAATGAACGGTAAGAGCTTTACAATAGGCTCAGTCGGCTTTACTTACAGACAGGGCACCCCTGTATACGGCGAAGGCGTACAAAACAGAACCGGCGACGTCTCGTTCGACGATTATACACAGGTTAAGTCTCTTACTTCAATGCAGTTTGAAAATGCGGTAGCGGATATTGATATTTATAAAGCAAACACCCGTACCGAAAAGATAAACACGGCGCTTGCTCTTTATGCACAGCTTTCGGAATATCAAAAGACCATACCTTCCGTTGTAAGAGCATACAGCGTGCTTCAAAAGTATAAGAGCATCGACGACGGCATCACTCAGCTCGACGTCGACCCGAAAATTGCGGCTCCCGATTTGAAGTCTTTGATCGAGGCTATGCCGACTGCAGCAACCGGCGGTTCCGTAACAGGCAGCAACACCTTACCTTATCCGGGATTTGTTATTGGCACCGATGAGAGCGGAGCAAAGAAACCGCTCGTAAACTACGGCGCATATGATCTCACCGCAGCCGATGTACAAAACATAATCTATTGGTATGAGCTTTCTTATAAGCTCTATCCCGACGAGGAAATTGCGAAGCTCGGCACGGATAATGTTGCTAAAATGGAAAACCTTTATAAGGTTGCAAAACGCTTGAAACTTCTCGAAGATTACCGTGACGGCTACACGAGTGACTCCGGTACCGCTATAACCGGTATTAAAGACCTTAACACTTTTCTTGCTTCAATGTACGGCGAGACTGGTAAAGCGACCGACCTTACAACCGACTTAAGGCTTATGCCTACAAATCAGACTGCGGCGCTTGAAAACTACATTGAAAAATATAATAACCTTGACTATTACGCTAAGTATATCTTAACTGATAAGGCAGACAATTTTGCAAGTGCTCCTCAGTATAAGAATTTTGCTAAGTCAGCCGAGGCAGTTAACAAGGTGCTTGCCAATATCAAGACCTACACCGACGATATCACCGGTGAGACGGTTAAGGGCGGCATTGTACAGCTTGAAGAAAAGTACACAGAACTTTACAATACCGTTAAGGGAAAAATGGACAGCAACGCTATTCAGAACCTTACCGAAATAACGGAAGCGGTTGAAGAATACAATTCGTTTAAGAACTATGTAAAGCAGATTCAAGAGGTTAATGACGGTAACACCGTTAACTCCTCGGACGGCGAAGCTCTTCACGGTATTATAGATACTCTCCGTCTTTTCCCGAGATATGCCGCCGATACAACAGATAAAACGATATATCTTTCAAAGGATAAGCTGAGTGAGACGGATACATATTCAGTAACCTACTCAGAACAGCTTCCCTCGGCAACACCTGTTAATACGCAAATCAATTTGAAGTCTGAAAACGGAAAGCTGCTGAACGCTCTCGGCGAGAATGCGGACTATGACGTTAAAGTTACCGTAAACGGCAGCACAAAGACATACAGTGCGGCTGATTTGACGGCAGGAGTTAAATTGAGCGATGTTGCCAATAATACTCTTACTCCGGGTGCTCCCTTAACTGTAAATGTTGAGGTTTCCGTACCTGCCGAGCTTGCGGTTGCAAACGTAATTTCCGATAAGCTTGTATTCACCTACACGGATGATGCGGGAACGGTGCTCAAGGACAGCACGGGCAAGGAGCTTAAAAAGACGCTTGAGGTTATCTACACGCCCAACGACGCATATACGGTTACAATTCCTGCGGAATTTAACGTAGCGTGGGACGATTCAACAGACCAAAGCGTAGATTGTAAGGTTTCAACCTCGCTTAAAGCAGGTGCAAAATTGAATGTTGCGGTAACCTGTGACGGCACACCCGATTCGGCAGGAGCTTACACAGGCGCAGGTCAGCTGACCTCTTCAAATCCGTCGTTCAACCTTACTTACAACTACAAGGGCTTTGACCCGAGCGACTTTACAGGTATCAACACCGACGTAGGACTCAACACCACACCGTATCTTTCGGTAAGCGGTTGGGATGCTGTTCCGGTCGGCGAATATAAAACAACGTTAACTTATACGGTCACTTACACTGACGCAACACCGTAATAAAGAAGGGAGTAAATAAAGATGAAGAAATTTTTATCGGTTGTTTTCGCATTGATTTTGGTTAGCGTGTGCGTTTTGCCTGCCTTTGCGGATTCAATGACAATTTCGACAGGCAGTGGTGTTACTGATGAATATCAGCTTACATTCCCTGCAGACACAGACATTCCGTGGGAGTCGCCATCGTACGCTCTCGGCTCGGTTACGGCAACGGTTATGCGCTTGTCGCCGGGCAAGACGGTTAAGGTTTCGGTAGCTTCGGCTAACGATTACAACCTTGTAAGCACGACTTCCGCTTCGAGCAAAATTGCTTATACTCTCACAGGCGCAGACGCAATCGCATTCTTTGCAGGCGACTACGGCAAGAGCTTTCCGCTTTCAGTTTCAATAGCGGACGCACAATGGCAACAGGCTGCATCAGGCGAGCATACAGATGTTCTTACCTTTACAGCTGAATATGTAAATGCTTAATTCGAAAGGAGAAATCGACATGAAAAAAGTATTGTCAGTAGTTCTCGCAGTAATGATGCTCGCTCTTATCGCAGTTCCGAGTTTTGCTGCAACAGTAACTACCGCAGGTGCAACAGATGTTATCGTTAAGACCTCAACAGCTAAAGAGGATGGCACAAGCGGAGAAAAATATTCAATTGAAATTCCTGCAGATACAGTAATTCCGTGGGGCACAGAGGCAACAGATGTCAGCTATACAGTTGAAGCACACCTTGCAAGAAATAAGGGCGTTAAGGTTGTTGTAGCAGGCACAGGCGAAATGAAAACAACAGACGGCGCATATTCACTTGCGTATGCTCTTGAAGGTGCTGATGCTTTCCTTGCAACCTCACCCGTTGTTTACGACGAAGCAACAGATTCAGGCGTTAAGCAGGACCTCAAGGTTAAAATCGACAGCGTAAACTGGAAAAAGGCAGTAGTTGAGGAGTATTCGGATACACTCACATACACCGTTTCAGTTGAGGCTATATAACAGGCGAAGGGAGATAAACCGAAATGAAAAAGATTGTTTCTATCATTATCGCAGCTCTTATGCTTGCAAGCATTTGCGTTCCCTCATTCGCAGCTGACATCACAACTAACGGCGGCACAGGCGATGCAATCGTTAAGACAAAGACCGTTGACGAAGCAGGCGGAAATGCTGAAAAGTTCATCGTTTCAATCCCTGCAACAACTGAAATTCCGTGGGGCAAAGATTCTAAGGCTTTGACTTACAGCGTCGAATCACATCTTGGCTACGGCAAGAAGCTCACAGTTAACGTTTCAGGACACGGCGTTATGACCTACACAGTAGGCGCTGATTCAATGACACTCGCTTACACATTGGGCGGTGCAACTGCTTTCACAGCAGCAGGTCCCGTTGTTTATCCGGCAGCTGACCAGACAATCAACGTAAATGTTGCTGACAGAGCTTGGAAATCAGCAGTTGTAGGCGAATATCAGGACACACTTACATTCACAGTTGCAATAGCATAATTTGACGAGAGGTGCTTAAAATGAAAAAATTTCTTTCAATTGCAGTAGCAGTTCTTATGATAGCTGCTATTTGTGTACCTTGCTTTGCGGCAGACATCACTATTGATAAGACAACACCCGACGGCAAGGGCACAGCACAGGTTAAAACAGATATTTCAGCTGTTACGGACAACGGCACTTTTGTAGTAACAATTCCTGCAGAGATGCCTATTCCGTGGAACACAGCAAACACAGACAGCTCAAAGGATTTCACATATTCTGTTGAAAGCCAGCTTAAAACAGGTAAGCTTATTCAGGTTGACGTAGCACAGAATAACGCTAATATGACATCGGCAAGCGGCGCAACACTTGCATACACAATCACAGGCGACATTACAGCTGTTAAGACAACAACTCCCGTTGTTGCAACAGGCACATTCGTTAAGACTGTAACCGTTAATGTTGCAGGCGCAGCTTGGGCTAACGCAGCTATCGACGAGTACAGTGATACACTTACCTTTACAGCACAGATCGTTGACGCTTAATTTATAAGGAGAGTTTACAATGAAAAAAGTAATTTCTATAATTCTTGCAGTTATGATGCTCGCAAGCATTTGCGTTCCTGTATTTGCAGCCGACATCACTATCAATAAGGACACACCTGCTCCGCAGACAGCAGCACCCGATGTTAAGACAAAGCTTACAAAGACTGACGGTTCTGACGCATACAAATACACAGTAACTATCCCTGCTTCTGTTGAGGTTGCTTGGGGCGACACAACAGCACAGGACGCTAAATACACAGTTACATCACAGCTTAAGCTCGGCGACACACTTGCAGTTAAGGCTGAAGCTAACGATGGCGGTAAGATGAGAAACGCAGGCACTGCTTCTACTCTTACATTCACAGTTGCTAACGGCGAAGAGGTTGTTTATAACGAAGTAAACAACGCTGTTGATTCAGCTACTACCGTTACAATTGCAGACTTCTCCGGAGTACCGATTGCAGAGTATACCGGCACAATGACTTATACAGTAACATACACAGCAGCTTAATTGCAATTTGGTATTATAAGGAGGTGGTTTCATGAAAAAGGCTTGCAGCGTGATAATGTGTCTTATTTTAGTTTTGACCATGCAGTTTGCAGTATTTGCCGAAAACGTGAACCTTAGCACAATAGTACCCGATTCGCATGAAATTACCATAACCTTTAACGAGGGAGGATATGTTCTCCACTCGGGACGGAGAATGACCAGCGGAGACAAGATAATCGTCAACCGTTTTGACGGAGTAACGCTTGATATTATCGCTAACCCTGACGCACACCTTGAATCTGTTTTTGTAAACGGAGAGGATGTAACCGCACAGGTTGTGAACGGACAGCTCAAGCTTGAAAATGTTGTAACGGACGTTGACATTAACTTTGTTTTCGTTGAATGTAACGACCCGTCTGTTACCGATGACCCATGCGCAAGAATGAGTCTTAAAGGTAAGGTCTATAAAGGTGAGGAT
The DNA here is from genome assembly GCA_945868935.1 of uncultured Clostridia bacterium. Lineage (GTDB taxonomy): Bacteria > Bacillota > Clostridia > Oscillospirales > Acutalibacteraceae > Ruminococcoides. Next base: position 3,143 of record CAMBNE010000018.1, on the reverse strand, counting down.
GTAATGCCCTCGGCAAAGCTCGAATTTGACTTCGGCGAATTTGAAGCGAAAGCCGACAAAAAGGGCGCATACAAACTTGATGAAATAAAGGACGGCAGACATACCGTTTCAATTTACGACAAGGACGAGAACCTTGCGGGCGAACAAGCTTTTGTTATCAGCGTAAGCGATACGGCTACCGAGGTTTCGGTTATTACGCTTGACGACGGAACAAGAATTGTTACCGTGCCGAAGGACACTTCGGAGCTTTGGCTCAATTTTGTTGTAAATGCAGACGGAAGCGTTGATATTATCCCGTCGGGACCCGATGGCGAAGAGCCTACTCCCACGCCCACGCCCGATCCCGAGCCGACACCCAAACCCGATAAGGATAAGGGCGATATTATCAAGGACCATCCGATCATCTCAAAAACAGGTGCTCTTATAAAGGAAAACCTTGTGGCAACCTTTGTTCTTGCACTTGACGGCTTGTTCATTTTGTTCTTTATCCTTTGGCGTAAAAAACGCAAGGACAAAGAAGATGAAGGTGCAAAAGTTAACTAAAACTAAAGCATATTAAAACCCCTGACCTCGTGTCAGGGGTTTACTTATTAGTCGGCGAAATGATTACAGCTGTGATTTTAGCTTCCTCTTAAGCTCCGACAGCCTTGTACGCACGGTTGATGGGGCAACGCCCTGTATCTTTGCGATTTCTCTGCTTGACCAACCGTACACTTTCAGCGTTACAGCCTCCCTATCCGCTTCGTTGAGAGTTAAAAGCAGGTCTTGCATTTCAACCGAGGTTATGTCATCAAAGGTCTCTGCTGTCTCCTTAATATTCATTTCCTCAAGTGATTTTTGAAGCTGTAATTTTCGCAATCTGTCGTTTAGTACGTTTTTGGCGATTTTGAAAATCAACGATTTTTCGTTTTTGATAAATTCGAGAGAGGGGAGGTACGCCCAAAGCTTCATAAAGACGGTCTGAGCCAAATCCTCTGCCTCATTTTTATCAAAACGTTTTGCAAAGTATGCGACAACGCTTTTATAGTATTGTTTGTATATTCTCTTAAAGCATTCAATATTATTCATCGCTTACCTGAATATCCACGCCTACTTGCGAGTTTGCGTTTACATAGCCGTATATGCCTTTCGGGCATTCAATACTTACACCTGCATAGAATTTAATCTTTTTTGCCAAAAGCTCCGTCTCGGTAATGTCGCTTTTAAGCTTTATCTCAACGCCTGCGATCAATGCGGTTTTTTCGGGAAGATTCTTAATTGTGTCCCTATCTATTACAGCCTCAACGGGGTAAGTTTTCAAAACTGCGTCGTCGGCAATTTCAATCGGTTGTCCGTTTAATGAGATAAGCTTGCAGTGAGCACTCTTTCTTTTTATGAGAATCCCGTTTACATACAACTCGGGCACGTTTTCTCTTGTTTCAAGAATGCAAGAGCCGTTTACAATAAAGATCTCGCCGTCGTTTGTTTCTTCGTCGGTAAGGATTGCGCTACCGTTTATTATACGGTATTTCTGTCCTTTGTCGAGCTCAATTATCCGTGCTACGTTTTCCGTGCCGATGTCTGTATAAGCCGCAGTCCATTCCGCACTTCGTTCCTTAGGGATAATAAGAACAGCAACATTTTTTATGCGGCGTATTTTTTTAAGACTGTCGGCGGTGTGTCCGCACAAGTCGAGAATCGGTATGTTTTTATAGGTCTTTTTGAACATAGTATTTTCTCCTTTTGCTTTTTGAAATGCATTTCACCTGATAAGACGTGCGAAAAGCGAAAAGTGTCAGGATTTTTATAAATAATTTTCGGTTGCACGATAATTTTCTGTGTGTTAAACTAATTATATAACAAATTTAGGAGTTTTGATATGAAAAAAGGTAAAATTCTCAATTCAAATCAGCTCAAATTGATAGCGATACTCGCAATGACGGTTGACCATATAGCTTGGGCGGCTTTTTCGGGCTATCCGACAGAAATTTTACCGCTTGTAATGCATATAATCGGCAGACTGACCTGCCCGATAATGTGCTATTTTGTCGCAGAGGGCTATCACTACACCAAGAACATAAATAAATACACAGCAAGGCTTTTTGCATTCTCGATTATCTCGCATTTTGCTTATATTTTTGCATCGGAGGGTTATATCGACGCAAAATCGTTTATCCCGTTTTATTACGGAAATATCTTAAATCAAACAAGTGTTATGTGGTCGCTTGCGTGGGGACTTGTAATGCTTCGTGTGGCAGACTCAAAGAAAATAAAAATGCCCGTTAAGGTGCTTGCGATTATTTTAATTTGCGTTGTAACCTTGCCGAGTGATTGGAGCTGTATTGCCGCACTTTGCATTATGGCAATTGGCACGAACAGAGGAAATTTCAAAAAGCAAATGACTTGGATGATGTTCTATGTATGCCTTTATGTAGTGGTGTATTTCTTCGCAATAGATGCGGTGTACGGCATTTTACAGCTCGGCGTTGCACTTTCAATCCCCGTGCTTTCAATGTATAACGGCAAGAGGGGAAGCAACCCTAAAATCAACAAACTTATGAAATGGTTTTTCTATGTCTATTATCCGTTGCATTTGGGAATAATTGGACTTTTGAAGTATTATTTTTAACAGAATGTAAACTTTGCGTATTGACATTGTTAAAATGTTGACATTTACACTTTTTCGGTTTTATAATAAAAGTGTAGAGAGGATTTCTCACAATATATAGAAACATATAAAATAAGTGTAAAGGAGTCAAAATTATGGCTAACAGATTTGTACTTAATGAAACAAGCTATCACGGCAAGGGCGCAATCAACGAGATTGCAACCGAGGTTAAGGGCAGAGGCTTCAAAAAATGCTTCGTTTGTTCAGACCCCGACCTTTTGAAATTCGGCGTTACCAAAAAGGTTACCGATGTTTTGGAAAATGCGTCGATTGACTATGAAATATACTCACAGATTAAGCCTAACCCCACGGTTGAGAATGTTCAGACAGGCGTTGCGGCATTCAAGGCTTCGGGTGCTGACTGCATTATTGCAATCGGCGGCGGCTCGTCAATGGACACAGCAAAGGCTATCGGTATTATAATCAAAAACCCCGAATTTGAAGACGTTGTATCGCTTGAAGGCGTTGCTCCGACAAAGAATAAGTGCGTGCCGAT
>CAMBNE010000017.1 GCA_945868935.1 uncultured Clostridia bacterium | reverse complement strand
GCTTGAGCCTACGCCCTTTTCAAGTGCCTCTTTAAATTCAGGACGGTCGTTATGATTCGGCAGAGCCGAAGAATCGCTCTCGCTGTCATAAAGCACATTGCCGTCGGGTGCAATAAGCGTAATTCTCACATCTTCATCTGCAATTATACTTTCAAGAGATTTTACGTTGTTAACATCATACGTTTTTGCAATGGTCTGCGCCAGCATAGCAAGGTCTGACGACTCCTGCTTTGAATACACAAACCAAAAAGCGGCTGTCATAAAAACAGCCGTAAGTAATATTGAAACCGTTGCTACAACGGAGAATCTTTTTAGCAGTTTTTTGCGCAGTTTCATTTATTTACTCACCCGCCTTGTAGCCGACGTTGCGGACGGTTTTGATAAGATTACCGCAGTTTCCGAGCTTCTGGCGAAGCGTTGTTATGTGCATATCAACTGTTCTGCTCTCGCCCTCAAAGTCGTAGCCCCAGACGTTGAGAATAATATTCTCACGTGTAAGCGCCATACCCTTGTTTTTGAGCAGATATTTTAAAAGCTCGTATTCCTTATATGTAAGCGTACACGGCTCGCCGTCGCTTGTTACGGTGTGCTTTGAGTCGTCAAACACAATTCCGCCGAGCGTGATAACGTCAAGCTTGTTTTCAACGGAGCATCTTCTCAGAATTGCACGTACTCTTGAAATAAGCTCAAGCACCGAAAACGGCTTTGTAATGTAGTCGTCGGCACCCATATCAAGACCTTTTACCTTGTCCATTTCACTGCCCTTTGCCGTAACAAGGATTACGGGAACAGACTTTGTAACAGCGTCCTGTCTTAGCTTTTCAAGCACCGAAAGTCCGTCAAAATCGGGGAGCATTACGTCAAGAATTACAAGCTGTGGTATCTGGGTGGTACAAGCCTTGAAAAAGCTTTTGCTTTCGGCAAAGCTCTGCACCTCATATCCGCTGTTTTTCAGCGCATAGGTTTCAAGCTCCCTTATATCAGTATCGTCTTCAACAATATAAATAAGCATTTTATTGACTCCTGTTTCGCTTTGTTGTCTATATTATACCACAGCCGCACAAAATGTAAATAATAGAAATTTAATTAATAGTTGAGTAGCAAGTGCAGCGGCGAACTGTGTTCGCCAAAATGCATAAATTGTATCTCCATTAATTCCGAATTACGCATTCCGAATTCCGAATTAAACTCATAGCTCTCTGCTTCCCGTAATCGAAAATGCAACCCACTCTGCAATATTAACAGCGTGGTCGCCGATTCTTTCAAGGTACTTTGCAATCATCATCAAATCAATTGCCTCTTCGCCGAGTGCCTTGTCACGCTGAATTATCTCAACCGTTTCTTTCTTGACCTTGTCAAACAGCTCGTCAATCACGTCGTCGCTTTTGCTGACCTTCTTTGCAAGCTCAAAGTCCTTCTTTACAAAGGCGTCAATTGCAAGCGTAACCATTTTTGAAGCCTGAGAAGCCATTTCGTCAATATGAGTTACGTTAATAACGTTATTTCTGCTTTTGATATACTGCGAAACCTCGGCAATATCTATAGCCTGGTCGCCGATTCTTTCAAGGTCGGTAATCATTTTGAGTGCAGAAGAAACCTCACGCAAATCGTTTGCAACAGGTGCCTGATGTAGCAAAAGCCTTATGCAGTGATTCTGAATTTTCCTCTCTGAGGTATTAATCAGCTCCTCCTGCTCTCTTGCCTTTTCAAGAAGCTCACTGCTGTTGTTTGCAATAATTTCAACGGCATTTTTAATCGCACTCTCAACAAGAGTTCCCATTCCGATAAGCTGATTGTTAAGATTTGCAAGTTCAATGTCAAAGTATTCTCTCATTAGCCGAACCTTCCCGTAATGTATTCTTCAGTACGCTTATCCTGCGGAGATGAAAATACAGCGTCTGTTGTGTTGTACTCAACCATTTCGCCGAGCAGGAAAAACGCAGTGTTGTCGGAAATACGCAACGCCTGCTGCATATTGTGAGTAACCATAATTATTGTGTATTCTTCCTTGAGCTTAAGGCAAAGCTCCTCAATCTTGCCCGTAGAAATCGGGTCAAGCGCAGAGGTTGCCTCGTCCATAAGCAGAACCTCGGGCTTTACCGCAAGCGCTCTTGCAATACAGAGTCGCTGCTGCTGACCGCCCGAAAGACCGAGCGCACTCTTTTTGAGTCTGTCCTTAAGCTCATCCCAGATTGCGGCGTCCCTTAACGACTGCTCAACAATTTGGTCAAGCTCGCTCTTTTTCTTGATTCCGTGAGTTCTCGGACCAAAGGCGATATTGTCATACACGCTCATCGGAAACGGATTAGCCTTCTGAAAAACCATACCGACTCTCTTGCGCAGTACGTTAATATCCATATTGCCGTAAATATCCGTTCCGTCAAGTCGTATGTCACCCGTAATCTTACAGCCCTCAACAAGATCGTTCATTCTGTTGAGCGACTTAAGCAGAGTTGACTTTCCGCAGCCTGACGGTCCGATAAAAGCAGTAATCTTATTTTTCGGCATATGCAAAGTCACGTCCTTAAGGGCGTGAAACTTGCCGTAATAAAGATTCATATTATCTATAGTAAACTTATCCATCTGTTAAGATTATCCTTTCTTGTTTCCGAGCTTTTTCGCAATGAATGCCGAAAGAGTGTTGATTCCGAACACAAGCACAAGCAGAACAACAGCCGTTCCCCAAGCCTGGTCGGTGTGAAGTCCCTCGTTTGTCAGGACATACATATGCACTGCAAGCGAACGTCCCGAATTGAACAGTCCCGTTGCATAGCCTGTTGCAGAGCCGTAGGTGTAAATCAGAGCCGCAGTTTCGCCGACAATTCTGCCCACCGCAAGAATAACTCCTGCAAGAATACCGGGCATTGCGCTCGGAAGAATAATCCTTACAATTGTCCTCAGCTTTCCTGCACCCAAGCCGTAGCTTCCCTCTCTGTATGAGTCGGGAACGGTGAGAAGTGCTTCCTCGGTTGTACGCATAATAGTAGGCAGAACCATAATTGCAAGGGTAAATGCACCGGCAAGCAGTGAATAGCCCCAGTTAAGAGCATAAACAAAGAACAGCATACCGAAAAGACCGTAAACAATTGACGGAATTCCTGCCAGTGTTTCAGCCATTGTGCGGATAACCTTTACAAGCCTGTTGCCCTTTTTTGCATACTCGGCAAGGTAAATTGCCGCACCGATACCGAACGGAACAGCTATTAAAAGAGTCAGAAGTGTCAGCACAATCGTGTTGATGATTGACGGCATACACGAAACGTTGTCGCTGTTATACGTAAGCGCAAAAAGCTCGGGAGTGAGGTTTGGTATTCCTCGAACAAGCACATATACTATAATGAAAACAAGCGCCGCCGCAGAAAGCAAAGCCGCCAAAGCAACCAGCAAAAGCATAACAAGGGAGAGAGGTTTTCTTTTGTACGAAATCATACGCTGTTTAAAGGTTACTTTGTTAATCGGCTTAATATCGTCAATCACCGCCGAAGTATTCTTATCAGCCATGCTTTTCACTCCTACTCTTTATAGCCTGCATTGAAAGCGTAATCAGCAGGATAAATACAAACAGCACCACGCCCGTTGCAATAAGCGCCTGACGGTGCAGACCTGTTGAATATCCCATTTCAAGCACGATATTTGCAGTCAGCGTTCTCAGTCCGTCGGTAAGCTTTGTGGGAATCTGAACCTGATTTCCTGCAATGAGCACAACAGCCATTGTTTCGCCGAGTGCTCTGCCTATTCCGAGAACGACAGCCGCAAGCACACCCGACTTTGACGCAGGAAGAATAGTCTTGAAAACGCTTCTTTCCTTTGTTGCTCCGAGTGCGAGCGCACCCTCAAAGTAGCTTTCGGGTACTGCTCTTATCGCCGACTCCGAAACGCCTATGATAGTAGGAAGAATCATAATGCCGAGTACGATTGACGCCGCAAGCCAGCTTGAGCCGAAGCCGCCGAAGTTGTCACGGATAAACGGAACAACTACCATAAGTCCGAAAAAGCCGTAAACGATAGAGGGAATTCCTGCAAGCAATTCGGTAGCAGGCTTTAAGATTTTGTACAGCGGCTTCGGGCAGAATCTTGCAAGAAAAACTGCCGTAAGAATACCAATCGGAACGCCGATTACGATAGCTCCTGCCGTAACGTAAACGCTTGCCACAATCATATCAAATATGCCGTAGCTTGCAGGAACATTTGTAGGTGCCCACTTCTGACCTCCGATAAAATCAAAAAATCCGATTTCAGCCATCGCAGGCACACCGTTAATAAACAGGAAAACACAGATTACTGCAACCGCAGCAATGCTCGCAAGGGCTGTCAGGAAGAAAACTCCCTGCATAGCCCTTTCTCTGAACGTTTTCAATCTCATTTAATTACGTCACTCCATACAGTTGTTTCACCTGTGTAGATTGATTTAATCTGGTCAACAGTGAGGTCGTCGCAGGTGTTGGCTGTGTTTACAATAATTGCAATACCGTCTTTTGCGATTGTAATTGATTTAAGTGAGCTTGCTTCTTCGTCCTTTAATTCACGTGAAGCCATACCGATATCGCAGGTGCCTTCCATTGCAGCCTGCATACCTGCTGATGAGTCTGAGGTCTGGATTTCAACCTTTGCGTTTGTGTTTACCTTCTGATAAGCCTCTGCAAGCTTTTCCATTACGGGAGATACCGAAGATGAACCTGCAACGCTGATTTTGCCCTCAGGCTTTTTGCCGTTGTAAGCCTCGTTCTCTGTAACAGCAACGTAACCCTCGCCCGATACAACAGCCTGACCGTCAGAGCTTAATATGTAGTCAACAAAGTCCTGTGCAACCTCGCTTAATTCGCCCTTGTATGCAATGTTGAACGGACGGCTGATTACATAATCGCCTGATTTTACGTTTTCTGCAGTAGCCTCAACCGAGCCAACCTTAACAGCCTTTACGGTGTCGTTTAAAGAGCCGAGTGAAATGTAGCCGATTGCGGCGTCGTTGTCCTTTACGTTTGTGATAACAGCCTCTGTGCTGTTGATTGTAACAGCAGATGAAGTTGTGTTATCGGTCTTTGTGCCGTTTTCCTTTACAAGAACGCCTGTAAGCTCTGTGAAAGCATCTCTTGTGCCTGAGCCTTCTTCTCTTGTAACAACTGCAATTGTTTTGCTTGTGTCAAATGCTGCGCTTTCAGCCGATGTTGCAGCTGCGCCTGATGTTTCCGATGAATTTGATGATGAGTTTCCGCCGCAGCCTGCGAATGCTGTAACTGCAAGAGCGCTCATAACAGTAATTGCCGTAATTTTGCTTAATACCTTTTTCATTGTTTTTTCTCCTTAAAATAATGTTTTCAAACTTTATAAACTATTCGTAGGGAACGACCCCTGTGTCGTTCCTGGAGCAACACCCCCGTCTACGGTTAGGAACAACACAGGGGTTGTTCCCTACAGATGAAAACGTTGCTGTTGCTTTCTGTACTTCATCGTACGACTATAGTTTATTTGCGTTTTGTAAAAAACAGAACGCCCCGATTGTAAAATAAAAGTAAAATAAAATATAGATTTTGTATTGAAATAAAGTATTTTACAAAATAGCGTGACAATGCATATTTTTTATGGTATAATACAACAAAGGCACGTTATCGATTTAAACCGATAAAATGTTTTGGTAAGAAAAATACAATATATTGGAGGTCATAAAAATGGCAGAAAACAAAATCCCTTACAAAATCTACCTTGATGAAAAGGAAATCCCGTCACAGTGGTACAACGTAAGGGCAGATATGAAAAACAAGCCTGCTCCGCTTCTCAATCCTGCTACGCTTCAGCCGATGAAGGCAGAGGAGCTTTACCCCGTATTCTGCGAGGAGCTTGTAGCGCAGGAGCTTAACGAAACAGACGCATACATTGACATTCCCGAGGAAATCCAGAATTTCTATAAGATGTACCGTCCCTCTCCGCTTATCCGTGCGTACTTCCTTGAAAAGGCACTCGATACGCCTGCTAAAATCTACTACAAATTCGAGGGCAACAACACAAGCGGAAGCCACAAGCTCAACAGCGCAATCGCTCAGGCGTATTACGCAAAGAAGCAAGGCTTAAAGGGTGTTACAACCGAAACAGGTGCAGGCCAGTGGGGCACAGCTCTTTCAATGGCTTGCTCATACTTCGGACTTGACTGTAAGGTATTTATGGTAAAGGTTTCCTACGAGCAAAAGCCTTTCAGACGTGAGGTTATGAGAACCTACGGCGCAAGCGTTACTCCCTCTCCCTCAATGACAACAGAAATCGGCAAGAAGATTCTTGAGGCTCACCCCGGCACAACAGGCAGCCTTGGCTGTGCAATTTCCGAGGCAGTTGAAGCCGCAACAACAACCGAGGGCTACCGCTATGTTCTCGGCAGTGTACTAAATCAGGTTCTTCTTCACCAGTCGGTTATCGGTCTTGAAGCAAAGGCGGCTCTTGACAAATACGGCGTAAAGCCCGATATTATTATCGGCTGTGCAGGCGGTGGTTCAAACCTCGGCGGACTTATCTCTCCGTTTATGGGCGAAAAACTCAGGGGCGAGGCTGACTACAGAATCGTTGCAGTAGAGCCTGCTTCCTGTCCGAGCTTTACAAGAGGTAAGTTTGCATACGACTTCTGCGACACAGGTATGGTATGTCCTCTTGCAAAGATGTACACACTCGGCAGCAACTTCATTCCCTCTGCAAACCACGCAGGCGGACTCCGCTATCACGGTATGAGCTCGACTCTTTCACAGCTCTACCACGACGGACTTATGGAGGCAACCTCTGTTGAGCAGACTTCCGTATTTGCCGCTGCAGAGCAGTTTGCAAGAGTTGAGGGTATTCTCCCTGCTCCCGAAAGCAGTCACGCAATCAGAGTTGCAATTGACGAGGCTCTCAAGTGCAAGGAAACAGGCGAGGAAAAAACAATCCTCTTCGGTCTTACAGGCACAGGCTACTTTGATATGATGGCTTACGAGAAGTTCAACGACGGCGCAATGAGCGACTACATTCCCACCGACGAAGAGCTTCAGAAGAGCTTTGACACACTTCCCAAGGTTGACTGATTAGAAATATAGCAAAATATCTATCAAATAAAAAAGCTGTTTCAGATTACGACTTGTAATCCGAAACAGCTATTATTTTATATAATTATTAAATTAAATTCTTCCATTCCCTGCGGTTATATAAAACCCGGATAATATGTACGGTTTTGGTTTCCTCTTTCACAAAATAAAAAGCTAAATAATTTTCAACAGGCATTTTGCGGATTTCCTTTTTATTTAACACTTCATCATCAATCAACTTGTGTCTATAAGGCATACTTTCAAGCGATAATATTTGCTTTTTTATAGAGTTATGTATTCGTTCTGCAATTTCTGGCTCTTTTAAAATTTCGGCAATATATCTGACTATTTCACGCAAATCACGCAACGCATACGATTCAAAAACTATTTTATACTTTTCCAAAGCCAAACTCTCTTTCTATATCAGCAAAAACATCCTCAGCAGGAACTCCTGATAACGGAGTTATATCTTCCAGTCCTTCAAGCAATAATCTGCGCAGTTCTTGTCTGCCGCAAAGTCTTTCATACTCTGCATTTGAAATTACAACTAAATCTCCCGTACCATTCTTTGTAATAAAAACAGGTTCATTATATTTGTTACAAAACTCTGAAATTTCGTTATACTTATTTCTCAAATCCGAACTCGGTCTGATATTTGCCATACGTTTCACTCCTTTATATATTATAATCATATTATATCAGAATATTGATATAATATCAATGGCTTTGATAAATAAATCAAAGCAAAGCGACCGTTAACTCCACACTAAATAACAAATCCTCCGTTAACACCGAGTATCTGCCCCGTAATGAATTTTGCCTTGTCACTGCACAAAAACACCGCCGCATCGGCAATATCCTTCGGCGTTCCGAGGGTGTTGAGCGGTGTTTCCTCTTTCAGCTCGTTTACGGTCTGCTCGTCAAAGGACTTCATCATATCGGTCATAACAACTCCGGGACATATGCAGTTCACCCGCACACCCGACAAACCGACCTCCTTTGCAAGAGCCTTTGTCAGTCCGATTACGCCTGCCTTTGCGGCACTGTAGTGCACCTCGCAGGACGCACCCACCTGCCCCCACATTGAGCTGATATTCAGAATCACACCGCTGTGGTTTTTTAGCATATATCTTTTCAGAGCCTCTTGCGTGCAGTTGAAAACTCCGTCAAGGTTTACCCCGAGCATAGCTTTCCAGTCCTCAGCCGTAATATCGGTAAACAGCTTTTGCTGAGCGATTCCCGAGTTGTTCACAAGCACGTCAATACTTCCCATTGTGTTGTCAATAGCGTCAAACATTTCGTTTACCGACTGCCTGTCAGACACGTCAGCCTGCACCGCAAGCGCACCGACGCCGTAGCTTTCGCAGAGGATTTTCGCAAGATTCTGCGCTGAATTTTTATTTTCGTGGCAGTGAACGGCAACATTACAGCCTGCCTGCGCAAACGCAACGCAGAGTGCAGTGCCTATACCGCCCGAGCCGCCCGTAACCAGAACATTTTTCATAATATCACCCGAATTTTGAATTTATAATTATTATATCATTATTTCTGAAATTAGCAAACTCCGTTTTATTGCAACAGTCACAAAAATTCAAATTATTGTCAGCGTATTTTCCATTTGTACTTTTTTGAAGCTTATGATAAAATATTGAGGTAAAATTTACAATGGAGGATATAACATTATGAAGAAAATCATCAGCATTACATTATGCATTATTCTTATTCTGCTCGGAACAATCTCAGCTAATGCCGCCGAAACCTTCAGCGGAGTAATTTCGCAGAAGCCGTACTTTGAGCTTGTAGGTGAAAAGGTTTACGTTCCGAACAACACAATTCTTAAATATGCCTACAACATTCCGTCAAGTTATCAGTATTATCTGCAGCTCAGGAACATAAAGGACTCAAGCAACATAATCGACATCAAATTCACCGACTGCAACAAAGGTACAAAGCTTGTCAGCGGAGTAAGTGCGGAGTATGAAATCTTCTCATACGACCAAAGTCGCGGAATATCAAGTGGCAACCCCCACTCATACAAAGATACCGGCGCATATTATCAGAAGGTAAAAGTAAAGCTTTCAGACTTCTGCGAATACTTCAACGAGGATGGCTCTCATACCTATACAATTGAAAGAATAAATGACACACACAATTATGATTTCACCGACGGTACAAAATACAAATCGAGCTTGATTATAACAAGCGGTGCTGCAATGACCGCCGTTATACCGAACAGGGACGGCACGGCTGAATTTTACATCAAGCTGAGCATAGGCAAAAGCGACGTTGAGTTCTACACAAACATTTCAGCATATTTTGAGCCGACAACCTACGGCACCGGTTCTGTCGAATCCCCTTTAAAATTAGGTATGGGCAACGTAAACCTTGACTATTGTCTGGATATAAACGACGCAACCTACATTCAGAAAACGCTTGTAAACAACGAAAGCGCCGACAAGCTCTACAGATTTCTTGCAGACGTAAACGGCGACGGAGTTGTAAGTATTCTCGACGCAACGGCACTTCAGAAAGCACTTGTCGCATAAGCAGATAAAATTCACATAACAGAACAAGGTACAGCCGAGTGACTGTACCTTGTGTTTTTATATATCTATTTTCCGTCTGCAATTTCTGCGATATTTTCAATTATCTCCGCAACCTTAATCTGCTGGTTGTCGGGGATTTTTTTCAATGCGTTTTCAATTCTCGCTTTCGCCTGAGCGTTAGCATTTTCGGTTTCGTTTTCAAAGCAGAGCATTTCGCTCACTGCCACACCGAGAGCGTTGCAGATTTTATAAAGCGTGTCAATTGTCGGGCATTTCTCCCCACGCTCCAGTCTGCCGAGGTAGGCTGGGTATAAACCGGCAGTCAATGCAAGGTTTTCCTGACTGATATCAGTTTTTAATCTATATTTACGGATATTCTGTCCGATTTTTCTGTTTAGTTCATTACGTTCCATAGTAATATCTTCCTGCTCTAAAGGTACTGATGTATTTATCATAATACACAAACATAGCACTAACAATGCATTAAATTGCACAAAATATTCACTAAAGTGTTGACAATTAAGTATCTTTAGTGTATACTTTAGACACTATAGAACATATTTTGCGTTATATAGATGTTTTATATTCAAAAAAGGAGAATCAAAATGTAAAAATCTATTTGACAATTTCGTAAACAAGCATTTATTCGTCATTCACAATACATATCATAGATATATTAAACTAAAACTGACACATTTTTATTAGATAAGAGGGAAAACGTTATGAATAAAATCGGCAAAAATATATTAGGAATCATAATTTATACAATAACAGCAATTGTATCTGTTATTACCTTAATAACATCTTACGGTTCTGTAGGAGAAAATTTAGATGGTTGGCACGGTTTTAAAAGCGGACACGCAATTATATTTGCAATCATATGCTTAATTATTGTTTGCGGATGTATTTTTATTGCAATAA
>CAMBNE010000016.1 GCA_945868935.1 uncultured Clostridia bacterium | reverse complement strand
TAAAAGCAAGTTGCATTTTTTGACAGGTAAGTTACAATAGTACTTTTAAATTTTAAAGCAAAAACCGCACCTCAAATCTTCAGACGTGAGGTGCAGTTTTTATTCGTGATTTATTCAGTTTTCCTGAAAATTATCGATGCTTGTTCTGTCGTACTTCACCCGAACGGTAGGCGTTAATAAGCTCTTTTAAGTCGTTTATTGATTCTTTTATTTTTGCGCCGTTGTCGGTATCGCCTACAAGGATTCTCCTGTCTGCCACCTCGGAAGCTACTCTGTGCGTCTGCATATCAGTACAGTCTTTTATCGCCTCTCCTACTGAGCGGAACGGCTCGTGAGCGGTAAGCATAAGCCCGTAGGAATTGTAAATCAGCGTATAGCCTGCAATTCCCGTAACCTTGTGGTACGGACGTGAAAATCCACCGTCAATGATTATTACTCTGCCGCCGCATTTCACAGGATTTTCTCCCTGTTGATGATGTATGGGCACGTGACCGTTTATTATGTGCCTGTTATCCCCTTTTACGCCGAATTCATCAAAGATTTTCTCGGCAGTTTCCCTGTTATCAATCAAAGTGTAGTAAATGTCCTTTGTTTCAACGTGGGTGCTTTCGTCGGAAATAAAGTACCGTTCAAATGTGGTCATTTTATCTCTGCCGTAAAGCGGAGAATCGGCACCGTTCCACAAATACCAGAGTATATCCCTGCCGTTTTTCCTTTCAACTTCGTTTACCGACAGAAAAGCCTTTCTTGCACAGCTTTCCAAGCTGTCATACAGAGCCTTTCCGCAAAGAGGATTTCCGAGTATATCGGTTTTGCGAAACTCACCGTCAGAGGTCAGGGGAATACAGCCGTGAAACAGCACGTTGCCGTTTGTCACCTTATACAGACTGCCCTTGTTAAGCAAAAGACCGATATGCTTTTTAAGTTTTTCACAGCTTACAAATGCGTATCTGAGTTTTCTTACGACTTCCTTTTCATCCTCCGTAAGCTCATACGGACAATCGGGATTGACGGTCGGGAAATTGCTGTCGGTAAGCAGATATTTTCTCCCGTCAAGCTCTACCGTTTTGCCTGCAAAATCAATCTTGTGAAGTAGCTTTCTGTGCTCCATTTTATATTCGGGATGCTCGCTTATGAGCTGTCCTTCAAGCTTGAACTGAATAATCGAAATAGCCTTGTGCGCCTTCATTTCAAGCCCGATTTCGGAGGTGTCGCTGTTTTTGCTCCTGATTTTAAATTGCGTACAAGGGTCGTCGCCGTAGGTTTTCATAGCAAAGAGCATAAGCGGCAGAATGCTGATTCCGTAGCCGTTTTCAAGCACCGACACGTTATCGTACAAAATGCTTGCACGCACAATGTTTGCAATACAGGCAGTCTGTCCTGCCGATGCGCCCATCCACAAAACGTCGTGGTTGCCCCACTGAATATCAAGCGAGTGGTAGCTGCAAAGGCGTTCCATTACAAAATGCGAGCCTGAACCTCTGTCGTAAATGTCGCCGATTATATGCAGGTGGTCAATGACAAGGCGCTGAATAAGATTTGACATTTCCTCAATGAACTTGTCGGCGTACCCGATTTCTATGATTGTATTGATGATTTCCTCATAATAAGCGGTTTTGTTGAGAACCTCTTTTTTCTCGGTGATAAGCTCCTCTATTACATAATTAAAGCTGTCGGGAAGTGCTTTGCGGATTTTTGAGCGTGTGTACTTTGACGAAACTGTACGGCAGACCGACACAAGTCTGTAAAGCGTGGTGCGGTACCAGTCAAAAGTATTCAGGCTTTCCGACTTTATATATTCAAGCTTTTCAATCGGATAATAAATGAGAGAAGCAAGTTCTTTCTTTTCCGATGATGTAAGAGTGTCACCGAAAACGTCGTTTATTTTCTTCATTACAGCGCCCGAGCCGTTTCGCAGAACGTGAGAAAAAGCCTTGTACTCACCGTGAATATCGGAGAGAAAATGCTCTGTTCCTTTCGGCAGGTTAAGAATTGACTGTAAATTTATAATTTCCGTTGCGGCACTGTCAATTGTGGGATACTGCATTGACAGACATTCCAGAAACCTCTTTTTATCTTTGTTCATTGTTTCACCGCCTAATTATCAATATAGAGGATAATATTATTATAGCTTTTGCAGGTTAAATTATCAAGATTAACAAAACGGCTCCCGTATAATGCAAATGAATTACACGAAAGCCGTTTGTATTATCCCGGGGGTTTTGGGATAAAATTATGGAAAAGCAGTAATAAGCAAATCAGTGATTACTTTTTGTTGTATATTTCCTTGTTAAGAGCGCCCTCTTTATGGCTTACAATTACGTTTGTAGCGGCGTCGCCTACTACGTTAAGGGTGATTACAGCCATACCGGGCAGGTAATTCATTGCAAGAACAAGCGAATAACCAATCATACAAAGCTCGGAATTAAATCCTAGTCCCATCATAACAACATATACCATTGTAGTTCCTGCTACGGGGATAGCGGGAGTACCTACAGCCGTACATATAGAAAGAAATGCTGTCAGAATCAAAGTCATCGGTGTTACGTCAATTCCTGCCGCTGTTCCGATAAAGGTAATTGCAATCATATGCATTGCTGTTGTACCGTTCATATTGATTGTCATACCTGTGGGAAGAACAAAGCTTGTTACTTCCTCCGAACAGCCAAGCTCGTTTATACAGGTTTTGGTGTTGAGGGGCAATGTTGCGGCAGATGAATTTGTTGCCGCAGCAAAAAGTCCGATTTTAGCTGTCTTTTTGAGGAAAGTAATCGGGTTAAGACCTGTTGTAAGGAACACGCCTATCGGATAGATTGTGCATACAAGAACAAGACAAATTACAATTGTCGACGCAATCCATACCAATGTGGGGGAAATATATTCATATCCGTAAACGGCAAGTGCTCTTGAAATCATACAGAAAATTGCAATCGGTGCAATTTTGTTGATAAGGAAGTCAAGGAACATCTGAACGATATCGTTCAGGTTCTGAATTACATTTTTAATCGGGTCAGCCTTTTTGCCCATTTTTGTAATGCACAAGCCAAGGACAATTGCAATTACTACAACCGACAGGATTGTCGTGTTAGTTGACATTGCGTTAATCATATTTGACGGAACGGCGTTGACAACTGTTACAAGCGGGTTATAGCCCTCCATCGTTACAATTTCCTGAGCCTGCTGAGCAGGAAGATTTACGCTGAACCAACCCATCGACTTTACAAAGTATGCTCCTGCGCCTGCGAGTGCGGCAGCAATTACATAAAAAGAAAGGTAGGTTATAAATGTTTTTCCTGCAATTTTACCGAGCTTTTTCGGGTCTGCAAGACTGCAAAGAGCAAGGCTAAGCGAGCAAAGCACCAAAGGCACAATCATCATCTGCAAGCCGTGCATAAAAAGCTGTCCGATAATATAGAACAAGCCTATGCCTTCAATGCTTTTGGTAGCGGTAATATCCTGGAAAAATATTGCGTCAACCACTTTCCATACGCCCTCGCCGTCTGTGCCCATCAGCATACTCTTCAAGAGCAGACACAAAAATCCGACTGCAAAGCCTGCCGCCACTGAAATTATCATTTTTTTAACAATTGATGACTTTTTCTTTTGTAATGACATAATCACATCTCCTTCACATAAAAATTTGCCAATCATAAGCAATAAGTGCAAGGTTGTGAATTATCGGATTACTTTACCGACACCCCCGACACAGCACTGCACTTTAATTGCAAATGAAACAGAAGCAATCACCAATCAATTTTAAATTTAAAAAATAAAGCTCCTGATTTGTTAAAATCAAGAGCTTATATCACTATATGAAATTGCGAATAGAAAAAACGTTTTATGCATCACTCATATATCAGACGAATGTTCATACGATTACAGAATTCCACCCACTTATCAATGGGTTTTTCATCGGTAATCAAACAATTGACCATATCCCAATGCAGGAAATTCACAAATGCGGTCTGACCGAATTTTGAATGATCAGCCAGCACAACTACGCTTGCTGCACGGCTTGACATTTCTGCCTTTAAATCCGCTTCTCCTTCAGACGAGTCCGATATTCCGTTCGTCATATCCAGTCCCTTGCAACCGAGCAAAGCAACATCAACGTTGTATTTGCGGATATTTTCCTTTGCAAGACTGCCGTAGAAGGAGCGAGTTCTTTCATCATATATGCCTCCGGTTGAAACGAGCATCATATTCGTTTCATCCAGCTCCTGAAAAATCTGAGCCGAAAAGCTGATAGCGGTAATATTTCTATTATCCTTAATAAGCTTTATCGCTTCAATAACGGTAGTGCTGTTGTCCACCATAATTGTTCTTGCGTCGCCGAACTCACGAGCCACAAGCTTTGCAATCTTCTTCTTTGCTTCAAGGTTAATTGCTCTTCTTTTTGAAAAGTGCACCCTGTCGCTTTGCAAGGTTGTGTTCAGCATAGCGCCGCCGTATGTACGGGTAACAACACCTTCGTTTTTAAGTTTTTCAAGGTCTCTGCGAATTGTTTCCTCAGTGACGTTATACAAACGGCTGAGGTCGGATACAAATACTTCTCCTTCAGCTTCGACCTTCTGTTTAATTTTATCTATTCTCTTCGTCATATACCGACCTTCTGTTCTTTTATGCATACA
Organism: uncultured Clostridia bacterium; assembly: GCA_945868935.1. GTDB lineage: Bacteria > Bacillota > Clostridia > Oscillospirales > Acutalibacteraceae > Ruminococcoides. Next base: position 6,325 of record CAMBNE010000016.1, on the reverse strand, counting down.
TTGTAACACAATTTAGAATAGAAGTAAAGGATTTTTTGTGAATTATATAAATAATTTACTTGTCAATAGCCTCTACCATATCACGCATAGCGGCAACATCAGACGGGTCAAGCTCAATATCTGAGGACTTAACATTCTCTGCAATCTGAGCTACAGTTGTTGAACCGCTGAGCAGATTAATGAAATCGCCCTGTGCAAGAATCCATGCAAGCGCAAGGTTGGCAATAGTGCAGTTGTATTTCTCGCAGAGAGGCTTCCACTGCTCCATAACGTCCATAGCAGCCTGCATATTTTCGGGCTGGAACCACTTTTTAGGAATCTGTGCGCCTACGGGCTTGTAATCTCTGGGGAATGTTCCCGAAAGAAGTCCCATTTCAAGCGGAGAATAAGCCTGAATGGTTACGCCGTTTTCACGGCAGCAGGGGATAATCTCGTCCTCAATGCCTCTGTCAAGAATTGAGTATTTTGCCTGAACAATGTCGAGGTCGCCGTACTTTAAGTACTCCTGAATCTGGTTAATATCTACGTTAGCGGCACCGATTGCTCTGATTTTGCCCTGTGCCTTAAGCTCGTTGAGAACATCCATTGTTTTCTGAATCGGAACGTAATACTCACTGCCCTCGATTGACTGCCAGTGAGTCATATATACGTCAATATAGTCAGTGCCCATTCTCTCAAGTGAGCCTTCAATTTCTCTTTTAACGGACTCGCTGTTTAAGTTCTTGTAGAGCTGAATACCGTTAACCTTGTTAAAAAGGTCGCCCTTCATCTCCTGATCCCAAGTAACGCCGCACTTTGTTATGATAACAACGTCCTCACGGTTCATCTGCTCAAGAGCCTTGCCGATAATCTTCTCGCTGTTGCCGAAGTTGTATCCGGGTGCAGTGTCAATAAGGTTTACACCGAGCTTCGGAGCTTCACGGATTGTGTCAACTACTACCTGAAGGTCGTGGTCGCCGCCCCACGCAGAGCCGCCACCGATTGACCATGTTCCGAGTCCCATTCTTGAAATATCAATGCCTGTTTTGCCAAGCTTCATCGTCTTCATAGCAAGTCATCCTTTCTCTGTGATTGTTCAGCCCTGCGATTATTCACAGGGCTGAATCACAGTATCAGAGTATATAGTCTTTTTTGTATTTTTCGAGCATTTCGTCAACCATTTCCTTGTTCTTGACGCCTGTTGTTGCGCCAACGTGCTGAACGGAAATAGCCGCAGTACAGTTAGCATAAATTGCACATTCGTGAATGTTCTTTCCCTGAAGCAACGCTGCAATAAAGCCCGAGGCAAAGTTGTCGCCTGCGCCTATTGTATCAATTGCAGTCACGCCCTTGCAGGCAGGAACAATCATTGCACCCGATACGTTGCGGATATAGCAGCCACGCTTGCCGATTTTCATAATGACATTCTTTACGCCGCATTCAAACAGCTTGTCGGCAACCTTTGCTTCTTCGGTTTCACCTGTCAACAGGCAGGCTTCATCGTAATTCGGGAAGAAGTAATCAACATAGCTCAGAGCTTCTCTGATGTCGTCGAGCGTTTCACCAAGACGGGGCTTAATCATATCTGCCGATATAATCATACCGTTTTCTTCGGCAACCTTGAATATTTCAACCAGAGTCTTGCCGTCAAGCAGAGGACAGTTGAAAATACTTGCGAGGGAAAGAATTTTTGCCTGCTTCATTTTTTCAAAATCAACGTGCTCGATATTTTCTTTCCAAAGACTTCCGTTGCGGTTTGTAACAAAGGTTCTTTCACCGTCCTCGGTTACAAGACCGATGTTCATTGAGGTGTCGATGTTCGGGTCAATCTTGATACCCTCAACATCAATGTTGTCCTTTTTGCAGGAGCGAAGAATGAACTGACCTGCCGCATCATCGCCGATGCAGGCAATTATACCTGTCTTAAAGCCAAGACGGCTGATGATTGTTGCTTCGTTCATTGCGTCGCCGCCCACCGACATAGCTATTCTGTCCACCGGATAAGACTCTATGTCGAATATATCCCTTGATACCGGACGAAGCGGAATATCAACTACCGCTGCACCAAGGCAAATTACATCCAGTTTCTTTTCATTACTCATCTGCTCTACCGTCATCACCAAATAATTTAATCTTGTACATAGCTCGTTCTTTAACTGCTGTTCTTACTGCACGCTCAACTGCGAGGAAAGGCTCGTCCTTGTGAGCATTGATAGCTTCCATAGCAGCCTGACACAATTCAGTGTGAATGTTAATCTTTGCTATGCCAAGTGAAATTGCCTTCTTGATATCTTCGTCGCCGATACCCGACGCACCGTGAAGTACGAGCGGAACGTCAACCTCTTTTGCTACTGCTTCGAGCACGTCAAAAGCAAGCTTCGGCTCTGAAGAATAAACGCCGTGTACGTTGCCGATTGCAACTGCAAGTGAGTCACAGCCTGTTCTCTCGACAAATTCCTTTGCCTTTGAGGGGTCTGTGTACTGATAATCCGAGAGTGCCTCCTCGTATACTGTTTCGTTGCCAACGTGACCGAGCTCAGCCTCTACAGGGATATTGTAAGCGTGGAAGTAATCAACGCATCTCTTAATCTCTGCAACGTTTTCCTCAAAAGGAAGTGCAGACGCATCACGCATTACGGAATTCATACAATGATTAACTGCATTGTGAAGAATTGTCATATTTCTGCCGTGATCCCAGTGAAGAATAACAGGTACGCTTGCTTTCTTAGCCATTGACTCCATCATATAGCAGAAGTCCTCGAATACTGTGTTGCCTGTAAAGCCTGTTCCGAAGGAAATGATAATCGGTGCACGAAGCTCCTCTGCTGCGTCAATAACGCCCATCAGCATTTCAGCGTTCCATACATTGAAGTGAGGAATTGCGTAATGTCCTTCTGATGCTTTTCTTTCCCAAAATCTGATATCTGAAATCATAATTTATCACCTTTCAACTTTAAATCAATATTTTTTATTCAGCTACCTTAATTACGCCCTTAACCATATCAGCCTTTTTAACAGGGTCGATAGCGTCTGAGAATGCCTGCTGAACGTCCTTGTAGTCGTATATATGAGTAACCATATCCTTAACATTGAATTTACCGGTTGCGATAGCTTCGATTGTCTGCGGGAAGTTGTTGCAGTAACGGAACGAGGTCTGGATTGTAACCTCACGGTTAATTTTGAGGAAGTTGATGGGTACAGGCTTTGAATGTGTGCCTACCATCATAATCTTGCCGCCACGAGCGACAATTTCAACTGCCTGCTGTGCCGTAAATGCAGAGCCTGCGGCTTCAAACACAAGGTCAACGCCGTGATCGCCGTAATTTTCGGGTGAACGGAGAACTGCAACTGTATCCTCGTCTTTACCGTTGATTACTCTGCTTGCGCCGAGCTTTAAAGCAAGGTCAAGACGTTTCTGCATAATATCTACAACGGTAATATCTGTTGCGCCTAAGCTCTTGCAAGCCTGAAGTACCATAAGTCCGATTGTGCCTGCACCGAGGATTACGATGCTCTTGCCGAGCTGTGCGCCGCCGAGAATTGCTGCGTGCATACCAACTGCGGCAGGCTCAACAAGTGCGGCTTCCATAGTTGTCATATTTTCGGGTACGTGATATGTCCACTCCTCAGGATGAGTCATATACTGTGTGAGTGCGCCCTTGTAGTTCGGCTGTGTAGCCATAAAGTCAACGCCTGGGCAGATGTTGTATCTGCCTGTACGGCAGTATTCGCAGGTGTTGTCGGGTACGCCCGGCTCAATTAAAACCTTGTCGCCAACCTTGAACTTTGTAACCTTTGCACCGATTTTTACAACCTCGCCTGCAACCTCATGGCCGAGACCGATTTTCTGGTTGGGATCCTTAGGCGGAATGAACGGTCCGAATTCAAAGCCGTGAATATCAGAGCCGCACATACCGACATATTCAACCTTCATAAGAATTTCATTATCTTTTGGTTCGGGAACGGGACATTCCTGAATTTCAAACTGCTTAGGTGTAACTAAAATTGCCTCTGAATTTTTCATAACAAAAACCTCCTTGTGTTTTTTGCTGTTCCTGCATCCGGAAAACCGGACGCAGGATATATGTTCATTTCGTGTTAATCTACGTTACCGATATCCTCAACGGATTCGCCTCTTGTTTCAACACCGAGGAAGATAATACTTACTGCGATGATAACTGCTACGATAGCGATAAGGATAAATACTGCCGGAGCGCCGATGCTTGCTGCAACATATGTAACGAGGAACGGGAAGAAGATGTTACTTACACGTCCCATTGCGTTACAGAAGCCTGAGCCTGAAAGCTTTGCCGAGGTAGGCCACATTTCGGGAACATAAACTGCTGACGCATAGCAAACATACATATAGATTACCGTGTTGAGCAGGAAGGTCATAACGATGATGCCTGTCATTCCGAGCGAGGGAGCAAGCAAGCCTGTTGCAATACCAAGACCGGCCATTCCTGCGAGAAGTGCAACGCCCAGTACACGACGTGGGATTCTGTCCATAATAAGGGAAGCAATGAGGATTCCGAACGGAGCGCCGAACAGACCGAACATAGTCATAAACTGTGACTGAGAAGTATCAAAGCCCATTGATTTGAGCATTGAGGGCATCCAGTTCATAAGTGTGTACTGGATTGTGTTCATTCCGATAAGAACAAGTGAACCAACGATTGTACGTCTTAAGAGTTTGCCTTTGAAGAGTGCTTTGTAGGAGAGCTTCTTTACGGGCTTTGCTTCCTTAACCTCAATCGGAGGAAGGGGCTTGCCTGTTGATTTTTCAATTTCCTTTTCAATTTTTGTCATAATTGCGTCTGCTTCTTCATATCTGCCCTGTGACTCGAGCCATCTGGGTGATTCGGGGAACTTTGTCTGAATGAAGATACAAGCGATGATTGAAAGGATTGAGGGAATCATAAACTGGATTCTCCAGTTAACTGCAAAGCTTACGCCTGTTGAAACGATTAAAAGTGCAATACCGTTGCAGATGGGGTGTGCCCAGTTGCCGATGAATGATGTACGGCTTGACCATGTACCGCGATTTTTGCCGGGAACATACTCTGTGAAGCCTGCGAAAAGAACAACGAGAAGTGCGCCGAGTGCAAGGCCCTGTAAGAGTCTGAATACATAGAGAACATATACGTTTGGTGAGAATGCGCCGCCGAGCATTGCGATAATATGAATTATCTCATAAAGCATAATACTCTTTTTTCTGCCTATCTTATCGCCGAGAGGGCCGCCGATGAGTGCACCGAAGAGCTGTCCGGCTGTGTAAGTTGTACCCCACATTGCAAGAAGGGTTGTTCCGGGTTCTAACCAGTGAATTTCGTTAAGTAAGATATTCTGAACTGCACCGCCGATACCGTTTGACCAGCAAACCAGAAGTGCAAATGCTGTAACCAGCCACATTTTGATGTGCCATTTTGATTGGGGCAGACGGTCAAGTCTTGCGCCAATGTTGACATTAGATTTGTTTCCCATTATTGTACTCCTTATCATATTTTTTCTTAATTGTTATTTTTATATTTTTCTTTCGGCACCGTCAAGCTCCTGTTCGAGCTCTTTTTCCATAATTGACCATGCCTTTTCAAAGTCTGCGTCCTTATTCCATAAAGCAGGAGGTCCTAAAACAACCATATCTGCTCCTGCTTCATACAGAGGACGGTATAAATCCTTGTTCATAGAGCCATCGGCTTCAATGAGAAAGTTAAGTCCGAGTTCTTTTCTCATTTTTGCAAGGCGGTTAATTTTTACGAACATCTGCGGGTTAACGGGTTGTCCCGAAATACCGGGGTCAACAATCATAATCGTTACCTTATCAAGTAAAGGGAGGTAATATTCAATAGTACTTAAAGGAACCGAGGGGCTTAATGCAACGCCTGCCTTACAGCCTAATTCCTTTATTTTGTTGATTGTTACAAATGCATCTCCCTCAATGCAGTCTGTGTGAGGTGTTATGTACTGTGCACCCGACTTTGCAAACAATTCGAGGTACTGCTGAGGGTGCTTAACCATAAGGTGAGCGTCCATAGGCTTTAGATTATCAACGTGCTTATTAAGATAATCAAGATAATCGGGACCTATGCCGTAGCTGGGAACATATACGCCGTCTTTGATGTCCATATGAAGATAATCTGATTTTTCGTTAATCAGCTTAACCTGTTCCTCAATATGGAATAAATCACAGCAACCTACCGACGGAGCAATCATTAGCTTTCTCATTGAAATTACCTCCAATCAAATCAATTACCGATTAATCATCATAGTCATATGTGAAAATAACTTTGATTTCTTCATTCTATGACGTTGCGTCAAAGCCTTCTCTCCAATGTGAAAGAGCGCG
>CAMBNE010000015.1 GCA_945868935.1 uncultured Clostridia bacterium | reverse complement strand
TTTATACATTATGGCGAACACAGTTCGCCGCTATAATTTTAAAATTTGCCCGTCGAGGCACTCTACAAATTATGTTTTTATATCACACATTAAATAAAATCACAATGATAATGAAGAAAGGATAAATATAATGGGATGTAATCACGATTGTTCCTCCTGCTCATCGAGCTGCAAGGACAATAATCAGGAGGATTTTCACGAAGCGCTGAATCAGTACAGCAGTGTTAAAAAGGTAATCGGCGTTGTGTCGGGCAAGGGCGGCGTTGGCAAAAGCCTTGTAACCTCAATGCTCGCCGTAACAATGAACAGAATGGGCAAGAGCGTTGCTGTGCTTGACGCAGATATCACAGGCCCGTCAATTCCCAAGGCATTCGGCAGAACGCAGAGATGTATGGGCAGTGACGAGGGAATTATTCCTGTTGAAACCGAAACAGGAATAAAAATTATGTCAATCAATCTTTTGCTTGAAAACGAAACCGACCCTGTTGTATGGCGCTCGCCGATGATTACGGGAACGGTTAAGCAGTTCTGGACAGACGTTGTGTGGGGCGATGTTGACTATATGTTTGTCGATATGCCGCCGGGAACGGGCGACGTTCCGCTGACTGTGTTCCAGAGCATTCCGCTTGACGGAATCGTCGTTGTGGCTTCTCCGCAGGAGCTTGTCGGAATGATTGTTGAAAAGGCTGTTAAAATGGCAAATATGATGAATGTTCCCGTGCTTGGAATTGTTGAGAATATGAGCTACTTTGCCTGCCCCGAATGCGGAAAGAGATTCTCTGTTTTCGGTGAAAGCCACGTTGACGAAATAGCTGAAAAGTACGGCACAAGAGTGCTTGCAAAGCTCCCGATTGATTCTGAGCTTGCCAAGAGCGTAGACAACGGCAGAGTGGAGTTTTTCGAGGGCAATTACCTTGACGAAGCGGCTGAAAAGCTGTAAAATTCGTAGGGAACAACCCCTGTGTTGTTCCTATAAAGTTAGATGAATGTCAGTTAGGAACGACACAGGAATCGTTCCCTGCAGTATGTATATAAAAACTTCACGTGACCGCAGGTCACACATCACTTCAATAATGGGGGAAATTATTATGAAATGTACAAAATGCGGAGCAGAATTTACAGGTAAATTCTGCACAAACTGCGGTGCACCTGCACCCACAAATCCTGTCTGCCCGAACTGCGGAGAGGAAATAACAGGCAATTTCTGTATGAAATGCGGAACTCCTGCACCAAAAGCCGACAGCGCACCTGTTCAGACAGAGCCTGTTGTGAACGCACCTGAACAGACACAGCCGACAGAGCCTGTTCAGACAAACCCTGTTCCCGAAATAACACCCGAACAGAATGGAATTCCCGAGCCTGTTCAGTACAATCCGTCAGATAACTTTAATACAAATGTTGAGCCAAATCCCGTACAACCTCAGCAAACAAGCTTTGGCCAGCAGTTTACAAACGGCTCAAACGGCGGATATACGGGACAGCAGTTTACAAATCAGCCTCAGAATAATGCGCCCTCGGGCAAAAAGCCTATGAGCAACGGCAAAGTTGCGGCAATTATCATTTCGGTTGTAGTCGGACTGATTGTTATTCTCGGAATTGTAGGCGGTGTTGTTGCCTGCAACGTTGTTAAGGGCTTTGTTAAAGACGGTAATGATATTGTAAATTCCATTATTTCAGATGCAAGTTCCTATATTTCAGAGTATGAAGATTATACACTACCCGAATGGACAGAAGATACAACTGCTCCCGAAACAAGCGACAGCTCAGATTATGATGACTACTACGGTACACTTGACAACGTTTCTCACTGCTACTACAAGGAAACCGAGGGCGGATTAAAGATTACCGGATATGACAATATGTATGACTACGATGCAAAGACTCTCACCGTTGAAATTCCGTCAGAGATTAACGGCAAGGACGTTGTAGAGCTTGAATCTCTCGGCGTTTATAATCTCAGCGACTACGATGACGATGAAAAGGTTATCAAGGTTGTAATTCCCGGCTCGGTAAAGGTTATCAAGGAATTTGCTGTGTCATTTAACGAGGATATCGATGAGATTGTAATTGAGGACGGCGTTGAAACAATTGAACCCTACGCATTTTTCGGCTGTGAAGAATTAAAGTCGGTTACAGTGCCCAAGTCTGTAAAGACTATGGACGATTGCGGAATCGGTCTTGAATATGAAGACGAAGATTCTTATGAAGAAAGTGCAATCGAGGGCTTTGTGCTTTACGGCACAAAAGGCTCAACTGCTGAAAGTTATGCAAAGGAGAACAAGCTGAAATTTGCCGAGGCAAAGTAATTTAATTCGGAATTAATTTAATTTCAAACAAAAAGGTCGGAATACCAATTACGGTGTTCCGACCTGTTTTTATAATCAATATATATTAAGTGATTGACTTGATAAGTCCGCCCTTTTTGATTATGTTCTGAATGAACTCGGGGAACGGCTCTGCCTGATAGGTTTTGCCTGTTGTTTCGTCCGTGATAACGCCTGTATCAAAGTTTACCGAAACAGTATCGCCCGACTTGATTTCCTTTGCCGCCTCGTCACATTCGAGAATCGGAAGTCCGATGTTGATTGCGTTGCGGTAGAAAATTCTTGCAAAGGTTGAGGCGATTACGCAGGAAATTCCGCTTGCCTTAATTGCAATCGGAGCGTGTTCACGTGACGAACCGCAGCCAAAGTTCTTTTCGGCAACCATAATGTCGCCTTCCTTTACATTGTTTACAAAATCCTTGTCGATATCCTCCATACAGTGAGCCGCAAGCTCCTTGTGCGAGGCTGTGTTAAGATAACGAGCAGGGATAATTACGTCTGTATCAACGTTGTCACCGAATTTATGTACAGTACCTTTTGCGTTCATATTTAGCACCTTACCTTTCTTAATTGAGCTTTGCGGGGTCTGTAATGTAGCCCGTTACTGCGCTTGCAGCCGCAACGGCAGGACTTGCAAGGTAAACCTCGCTGTCAACGTGTCCCATTCTGCCTACAAAGTTGCGGTTTGTAGTTGAAATTGCCTTTTCGCCTGCGGCAAGAATACCCATATGACCGCCAAGGCAAGGTCCGCAGGTGGGAGTTGAAACAACTGCGCCTGCCTCTACAAATATATCGAAAAGTCCCTCGTGCATTGCCTCAAGCCAGATTTTCTGAGTACCGGGGAGGATAATGCATCTTACGTTGTCTGCAATCTTTCTGCCTTTTAAAATGCTTGCCGCCGCACGTAAATCGGAAATTCTGCCGTTTGTGCACGAGCCGATTACGCACTGGTCAATTTTAACTTCCTTTTCGCCGATTTCGTCAACCGTTCTTGTGTTTTCGGGAAGGTGGGGGAATGCAACAGTCGGCTTAAGCTCGCTCAGATTAATTGTGTATTCCTCGTCGTAAACAGCGTCCTCGTCGGCTGTGTACTCAACGGGAGTGCCCTGATATCTGCCGTTGCAGTATTCACGTGTCACGTCGTCAACAGGGAAAATGCCGTTCTTTGCGCCTGCCTCAATAGCCATATTTGCAATACAGAGTCTGTCGTCAATGTTGAGGTACTTAATGCCCTCGCCGACAAATTCCATTGACTTGTAGAGCGCACCGTCAACGCCGATTTTGCCGATAATGTGAAGAATTACGTCCTTGCCGCTTACATAGCCCTGCGGCTTGCCGATAAGGTTGAACTTGATAGCGGAGGGAACCTTGAACCAAGCCTTGCCGCTAATCATTCCTGCCGCCATATCGGTTGAGCCTACGCCTGTTGAAAATGCGCCGAGTGCACCGTATGTACAGGTGTGTGAGTCTGCGCCGATGCAAAGACAGCCCGGTCCTACAAGTCCCATTTCGGGGAGAAGGGCGTGTTCAATGCCCATCTGACCTACGTCCTTGTAGTTCTTGATGTCGTACTTGTGAGCAAACTCTCTTGTCTGCTTAACCTGAGTAGCCGCCTTGATATCCTTGTTGGGGGTAAAGTGGTCCATAATCATTGCGATTTTTGTGTTGTCAAATACAGCAGTTGCGCCGTTTTCTTCAAATACGTTGATTGCAACGGGAGAGGTAACGTCGTTGCCGAGCACCATATCCAGCTTTGCTTCAATAAGCTGACCTGCCTTAACCTCGTCAAGCCCTGCGTGAGCGGCGAGGATTTTCTGTGACATAGTCATACCCATAATTATCACTCCTTGTAATTTGTTTGCTTTAAATACATTATTGCATATCGCAGGAGAAAAGATTGTAAACTACTTTACAATTGTGAAATTATAATTTCAATTAACAATTGACAATGTAGGGAACGGTCTTGACCGTTCCGCTGAATTATAGCCAACATTTATTAGGAACGGAACAGTCAAGACTGTTCCCTACACTTAATTGGGAGTATTTAATTCCGCATTCCGCATTCCGAATTAAATTTATCACTCCGTATCCACAACTCTTTTTCCTCTCCAGCTTCCTCTTATCCACCTGATAAATACAACAATTCCTCTGAAAATTTCGTCAGCCGCCATACCTATCCATACGCCTGCAAGTCCCATTCCCAGCACAACTCCGAGAACGTATGCAATAAGCACGCTCAGTCCCCACATTGAGAAAATTGCAAGAATTGTGGGAAACTTAACATCTCCTGCCGCTTTCATACTGTTGATTATAACAATATTTGTCGTACGTCCGAATTCAAGGAAAATTGCAATGAACATAACCGTTGAACCCTGCTCGGCAAGCAGCTCGCCAACCTTCGGGTCGCCTGAAAACTGCGTAAAGGTAAACGGAGAAGCAAGCCAGTTGATTATCGCTATTGAAATTGAAACGAGCAGTCCGAAACGAAGCGTTTTCAGCACACGCTTGTATGCAAAGTCATAATTTCCTGCGCCGACGCTGTGACCTACAATAATCTGCGTTGCAATTGCGGCTGAAAAAGCAATCATATAAGTAAACATTGAAAGCATAGTTGCATATATTTTAGTGTTTATGGCAACAATACCCATAGTGTTTACAAAGGCGGTGATGACAAGCTGATAAAAGTTGTAGGAAATATTCTCTCCTGCTGTGGGAATACCGAGCCTTAAAAGCTGTTTTAAAATCCTGAAAGGAAACGGTCTGAGGTATTTTATGCCAAAACTTCCTTTGATAACGCAGTAAAAGTAAATGATTGCGGCGATTACGGCAAAAATTCTGCTCACCGAGGTTGAAATCGCAACGCCCGACGCACCGAGTCCAAGACTGTGCAGAGGTCCGTAGAGAAAGAGGAAATTGCCGACAATGTTTGTAATGTTCATACCAAAGGCAATCACCATTCCGAAAACCGTCTTGCCGTTGCTGTCGAAAATCTGGCTGAACGCATTGATAAGTGCCTGAGTAAATATTGTACCGCCGACTATTTTCATATACATATCGGCGTCATTCATCATCTCGTCGGGTACCTGCATAACAGAAAGAAGAGGATTGCTGAACAGGAACACCACAAGGCTGATTATTCCGCTCAAAACAAGGTTAAAGCTCAGCGCAACGGTGTAAATGCGGTTCATTTCCTCTTTTTTGCCTGCTCCGAGATACTGGCTCACCATAATTCCCGTTGCGCTCGAAATTACGGTGAATGCAAGCGCAAGGAAACCGATTATCGAGTTTGCATTGCCGATAGCACCGACGGCTGTTTCGCTGTAGTTTGACAGCATAAGAGTATCGACATAGCCGAGCGCAACGCCGAGAAGCGACTGAAAAAATATCGGCCATGCAAGGCTTATTACGCTCCTCTGAACAACAGGAAGCTTTTTATCTTCTTTTATTTTGGAGAGTACCGACATTAATTTGTCCTCCTTTTGGTAGTAAAGTTGAGTTTTGGTTGAGTGGATAGTTTGCAATAATCCAAACCTTTCCGTAGGGGACGGGTTCCTACACGTCCCAAACATTACCTATTTAACAATATAAATTCAGCAAACAAACCTCTCCAAACAATACACGCTATTATTAATCCGGAGCGAAGCGACCTTCAACTCCACACTCCACTCTCCAAACTCCAAACTGTAAAAATATCTGTTGACCTTAACTGATTTGCAATGTATAATGTGAAATATATTATTGAAAGGAAATTGTTTTATGAATATATGTGTATTTGGCTCGTCAAGCGACCTTATTGACAAGGAATTTCTCGATTCTGCCGAAAAGCTCGCTTCTGAGCTTGCAAAAAGAGGTCACGGAATCGTATTCGGAGCAGGAAAATACGGCGTTATGGGAGCAACCGCAAGGGGTGCCTCAGCCGAAAACGGAACGCTTATCGGTGTAAGTCCCGAGTTTTTTAAAGAAATGGACGTACTTTTTGATAACTGCACCGAGCTTATTTTCACCGAAACAATGCGTGAACGCAAGGGCATTATGGAGGACAAATCCGACGCTTTTATCATCTGCGCAGGCGGAATGGGCACTTTTGAGGAGTTTTTCGAGGTCCTCACCCTCAAACAGCTCCGACGTCACGAAAAGCCCATTATCATATATAATGTAAAAGGCTACTACAATCATATGATTGCGATGATGGACAACGCAGTAAAAAACAAGTTTATGACAGACGACTGCAAACGCCTTTATTCCGTAGCCGACACACAGGAAGAAGTTTTTGAACAGCTTGAAAACTACGTTCCCTTTTCATATAATAAGTATAACTTTGTTTACGAGGGGGATAAGAGCAATGGCTGACAGCTGTGAAATGTGCGCTCACTATGTTGTTGACGAGGAGTTCGGCGATTACTGCAGCATTGACCTCGACGAGGACGAAATGGAGCGTTTTCTCACTCAGAACGTAACCCAATGTCACTATTTTCAGCTATATGACGAATATAAAATCGTAAATAAGCAGATTTAAAATTGTGATATTTTATTCAGGGACACGATTTTCGTGTCCTTTTTTAATTTTTCTGAAATCCGAATAGAAATGTTACACTTAAAATGTATCTTTTTATTACTATTATATCTATCATTTTCCTACATTCAAGGGAAAAATTTAATAATATATAGCATTTTTTATTCTTTCTGTGTAAAAAAGTGCAATTTTCGATTAATTACAATACTTTTTACATTCTCGTAATATCTTTTATTATTTTGCACAAACCAGCTTTAAAAAGCTTGTGTAAATATACAAAAATCAAAATACACGTTATAAAATTATTGATTTTTCGACAAATTTGGTATAAACTTGTTATATCAAATGATGAATTTAAGTTCGCAACTATGCAAAATTTTATTCGGGAGTGTTTACAATGGGCTTTTTCAACAAAATGGTTGATAATATGGTCAGCGAAAAAGTGCCTCGTAAAAGGCGTAAAAGGCTGATAGTGTTTGTAGCCCTTATTACTCTGCTTTCAATGACTACCGCAACGGTTGCTTGGTTTACGGTAAATACGTTTGCAGGCGTTGATAATCTCGATATCAAAATCAGTATGAGCGCACAGCTCAAGGTCGGAATGGAAGACTACGGCACCGACCTCGAGAGATACACCAAGGTAATCACCAACGAAATGGTTGACAGCTATCTTCAGAAGCAGGGCAAAAGACTTGAAGATATTATGCTCGACCCGGTTACAACTACCGACGGTACTCGCTTTACTAATCAGCGCGGAGGAGAGAGAGAACCTAATGACCGTTCCTATCTCGAATTCGAGTGCTACTTTATAGCAACCGAGGATATGTGGGTACATCTTACTACAGAGAGTGCAAGTGCCGAAGAGGACAGCGGTACAAAGGTCACAACTACTTCAACAGGACCTAAGGCTGACGTTGTTAATTGTGCAAGAGTCGATTTCTCAACCGAGAGAAACGGTACTGCAATTTATGAACCGAATCGCGGAACTCCCGTTAACGGACAGTCAACATTCGACCTTCCCTCGGGAACAATGCAGTACAGCGATAACACAAGACTTTTCCACCTTGAACAGCTTACACCCACAAAGGCAACAATCCGAATCTGGATTGACGGTGAAGACCCCGAGTGCGACGATGATGTTCAGGACGCACAGCTCGGTATTCAGCTCAGCTTTGTAGGCTGTGACGAAAACAACGTTCCTATTTCTTAATAAGAGCTAATTTTTTGAGCGGTTATTTAATCGCTCAATTTTGAGATAACAACTTTAATATCTCACATATTATCTAAGCAAAAAATAAACCCGACGGAGTGATTAATTTGTTCGGAAAAAAGAAACCAAAAATTGAACAGCCCATTACTCCGGAGGAGTTGAGCCGTCTTAATGATAAAAAAATGGCAGATGCCGAAATTGAGCATTTCCACGTTAAGAATGACTCTATTGACATCGTCAAGTACAAAAAGCGCAGAAAGATTCTGAGTATAATCCTTGCAATGTGTCTGATTATTCTCCTGATTCTTTTCATAGTATCAATGCTCTTGACCCAGTGGGGCGACCTTATCATCAGCGTTGATTCTCCTGCTGTTAAAAAGGGTATCATTCTCAGTGAGGACCCCGAGTTTAAAACTCAGAGCGCAGCACTTTCCGCTATGCAGGCTGACGATGTAACAAACATTACATATTCATGGCTTCCCGTTGACCTTGACACAAGCAAAGACGGTGAGCATAACGGTGACAATTACGTTGCATATACTTTCTACTGCAAGAACAACGGACAGGCAACCCTTGACTACGACGCAGTGCTTGAAATTACCGGTGCCGCAAAGTCTGCCGACGAAGCAGTAAGAGTTATGGTATATAAAAACGGTACTCCCGAGATTTTCGGTAAGGGCAAGTACGATGACCGCAACACAGCTGAAACCGATTGCACAAAGTTCAATACCGATACTGAGGTAATGACAACGGCAACCGAAGACTTCAAGGTTGACGATGTTGATAAATACACAATTGTAATGTGGATTGAGGGCAACGACCCCGAATGTATCGACGATATCCGCAACGGACACATCAGAATGAGAATGTTGTTCAGTGTGCGTGACGACGAAACAACAGCACCCGCAAATTAATTTTGGTATTAAGTGCAAAAATGCACTGAATATAAAGCAAAATATCCCTATGGTGTTTTAGGGACAAAAAATTATTTTTTAGGAGGAATTTCTCAATGAAAACAAATTCAAGAAAGAGATTATTAGTCTCTTCAGTAGCAATGCTCCTCGTAGCAATGCTCGCACTCGGAACTGCAACTTATGCATGGTTCACACAGGACACATCAGCTACTGCTGATAAGCTTTCTGTACAGACAGTTCAGGCTTCTGAATTGAAGCTTTCTGACGACACAAACGACTGGACTGATCAGCTTCACTACAATACTATAGATAAGTATTTGAAGCCTGCTTCTTCAGCTGACGGTGAAAACTGGTATACAGCTGTTGCTGCTGCTAAGGATGGCTATGCAGCTACAGCAACTCCTACTACAGCACTTTCTAACCTTGAGGGTTATGTATTCAAAAACCAGCTCAACGTTGCTAACATGGGCGGTGCAGCTGTTAAAGATGTAACAATTAATTTCACATTAAGCGAAACTCCTGCAAAGCCCGGTAAAACTTATCTCAGACTTGCTCTTGTAGAAGTAGATAAGAAGGGTACAGACGCTACTATCACAGGTGATTTCAAAGCCGGCGTTTATGGTGTAGGTGCAGATACTGCTGAAGCATTTACTCCTAACGAAGAAGGTACAGCAGTTGTAACAGAGACAGTTACTGCAAAGGCTGGAACAGATGTTAAGTTCCCGGTAGGTTTACTCGGTGCTGCCGGTTCAGGTACAGACGCTAAGTATTACAACCTTTACGTATGGTTTGAAGGTCAGGATGAAGACTGCTTAGACTACAATGCCGGTAACAAAATGCCTGAGATTACATTCTCAGTAACTGGTACCACAGTAGAGCAGCAGAACTAATTTACATACAATCTGATTATTAGTATTTATGTAATCCTGTAATCTAATTTTATTTAGTTAACCCCAATGATTGGAGACCCCTTGCATGAGTAAAGTTATAAAAAGAATAGTTAATATTGTAGTCGACATTCTTGTCGTACTGATTCTGATGGTATCAATACTTGTTGTTATGCTGTCATTAACTTCTAAATCATCAGGGGTTCCCAACATTTTTGGTATTGCACCCTTAAGCGTTCAGACAGCCTCAATGGAAGACACAATTAACCCCGGTGACCTCATTTTCTGCACAGTTTCAGAAGAAGATGAAGAATATCAGGAGGGTGATATTGTAACCTTTCCTATTGAAATTAACGGCGAAAAGGTATTGAACACTCACCGTATTGTCGAAGTAGTAAAAGATGAAAACATCGCTTATTACAGAACGCAGGGTGACAACAAAGAAACAAATCCCGAGCCGGACGAGGAATTTCAGACAACTTTCTCAATTGTGGCAAAGTATACGGGAACGAAAATCCCCGGCTTGGGTAACGTATTAAGCTTTATCAGAACTCAGCTCGGATTTTTCCTCTGCATTTTGCTTCCTATGATTATCTTCTTTATCTATGAGGCTGTCAGGGTAATAATGAACCTTATGGCTTACAGTAAAGAAAAGGCATTTGAAGAGGCTCAGACAGCTGTCAATAATTCTGAACTTACGGAAGAACAGAAGAAAAAAGCAATTGAAGAGTATCTTGCTTCTCTGGGACAGCAGAATGGTAATGCGGAAAATGAGCCGGAAGTACAAACACCTGCCGACGGCAACAATACCAACGCTGAAAGCTAAGGCTTTACTTAAATTATTTTAACAATTATTTGTCCCTATGCACATAGGTGCATCTTTAGTAACGAAAGTATTTCTTTTCCGCCAAAGTGCGGAAAAGAAATATGAAGTTACACTTTACGTTGCAATATTTATTGCAGCGAGCGACGCCCTCGTCGCTCATAAAAAATGAGGTAGATTTTTTTAAGGAGACGAAGTACCGTGGACACAGTATTTAAATTTCTGTTTGAATTTCTCGGTCAGTTTTTTGGCTCACTGTGGTCAATCATATCAGGATTGTTTACAGGAATAGGAGAGGCATTTAACTTTCCTGCCTATATCAATAT
>CAMBNE010000014.1 GCA_945868935.1 uncultured Clostridia bacterium | reverse complement strand
CTTGACAAAAAATGTACCGATAATGCCGCCGAGCAGGTAAGAATAAACACAACTCTTGCTCAGCTTGAAGCGTGGCAGAACCTCGACATTCCGCTGAATACGGGCGATACAAAGTCAACCGCTGTATTTATCGGAACTTTTCCCCGTCAGTACAGCAATCAATCTCTTGCAGCCGAGATTGCATCACAGAACCCTAAGCTTGAATTTGAATTTGAAATTCAGCACTCCGAAAGCAATATGACCTGCGTGGTAATCTTTACCCCGATTAGTCAGAAAACAATGGCTGAGGACGTGCTGAGAAACATAGGCTTTGCAAAGCCTATGAGCCCGACAAGCCGCACCCCGAAAGTAAAGGCTGAAAGGCTGAGGGCAAAAAGTGAAAAGCTTTTAAATGAAACTGAAAAGGCTAAGGAAGAAATTGCCTCGTTTGCAGACAAGCGAAAAGAAATCTGCGACACGCAGGACTACTTCCGCATTAGAGCCGACAAATATCACGTAATTAACGAGCTTGACCACTCACGTCACGTTTTCGTGATTTACGGCTACATTCCAGAGGAGGACTGCGACAAGCTCGAAAAGCTTTGCAACAGAGTTGCGGTGTGTCACATTGAGTTTGCAGACGCAGGCGATGACGCTCCCGTAAAGCTTAAGAACAACAAGTTTGCACAGCCTGCCGAGGGAATTGTAAAAATGTACTCTCCCCCGTCGCACGGCGACATTGACCCGACTCCTCTGCTTGCGTTCTTCTTCTACTTCTTCTTCGGAATGATGTTCTCGGACGCAGGCTACGGACTTCTGATGGTTGTCGTAATCGGAATTGTCTTAAAGATATTCAAGCCCGATACGCAAATGCGAAACAACTTAAAGCTGTTTCAGTACTGCGGTGTTTCCACGTTTTTCTGGGGACTTGTGTTCGGCAGTATATTCGGTGACGCTCCGGCAGTGCTCTACAATCACTTTACGGGTGCAGACTTGACAATGGCACAGATTCTGCCTTGGCCTACACTCGACCCGCAAAAGGATGCGCTGACTCTTATGGTGATTTCAATCGCATTCGGTCTTGTGCATATTCTCGTCGGAATGGGCTGTAAATTCTATGTCTGTCTTAAACAAAAGGACTACGGCGGAGCGTTCTTTGACACAGGACTCTGGATGCTTATGCTCATCGGCTTTGCAGTTCTTGCAGTCGGAATGATGCTCTCCCCTGTTGTTCTCTATATCGGTGCAGGAATCGCAATTGCGTGTGCAGTCGGTCTTGTGCTCACTCAGGGCAGACACAAAAAGGGCTTTGGCAAGGTCATAGGCGGTCTTGCTTCTCTCTATGACATCACAAGCTACATCAGCGACCTTTTAAGCTACTCCCGACTTCTTGCGCTCGGTCTTACAACGGGCGTTATGGCGCAGGTGTTCAATATGCTTGCAACAATGTTCGGCACAAGCTGGGTCGGCTGTATAATTATGGTTGTTATCCTGCTTATAGGTCACGCAATCAACATCGGTCTTAACGCACTCGGCTCATACGTTCACACAATGAGATTGCAGTACGTTGAAATGTTCAGTAAATTCTACGAGGGCGGCGGACAGGAGTTCGAGCCGTTCTCGCTGAAAAGTAAATATATTAAAATTCAGGAGGAAAAAACAAAATGAATGGAATGTTTTTTGCACTTTTAGGCGCATCAATCGCAACTGCACTTGCAGGCTTCGGTTCTGCAAAGGGCGTCGGCGGCGCAGCACAGGCTTCAATGGGAGTTCTCTCCGAGGACTCATCAAAATTCGGTAAAATGCTCGTACTCACACTTCTTCCGGGTACACAGGGACTTTACGGCTTTATCGTAGGCTTCCTTATTCTCGTAAACTGCGGTGTTCTCGGCGGTGCAATGCCTACCGCAGGTCAGGGACTTGCTTATCTCGGCGCATCTCTTGCAATCGGTATCGGCGGTATGGTTTCAGGCTTTGCACAGGGCAAGGCGGCTGTTTCGGGTATTGCAATGAGCGCAAAGGATGACAGAAACTTCTCAAAGGCAATGGTTTCGGTTACTCTTGTTGAAATCTACGCTCTCCTTTCTTTTATCGTTTCACTTCTCGTAGTTATCTCCGTTTCAGGACTTGACATCTGATAAAAATATGAACAGAAAGGTGGGGTCTGTATGAACGGCGGCGACAAAATTCTTGACCGCATAAAATCAGACTGCGACGAAAACATAAAAGCAATAAACGCAAAAGCCGAAGAAACCTGCTCGCAGATTCTTAAAGACGGCAAAGCGCAGGCTGAACAGGCAGCCCTCGAAATTGCTAAAAAAGCCGAAGTCAGGGTAAAGCAGATGAATTTGTCATCAAAAAGCAGCGCAGAGCTTGCAGTAAGAAATGCCTTGCTCAAAAGACGCCGCAAGGAAATTGACATTACTCTGTCAAAAATTCTTGAATATCTTTTAAGCCTTGACGATAAGCAATATTTTGAAATAATTTACAGGCTTGCTTCAAAGCTGAGCGGCAAATCAGGTGAAATTATGCTAAATTCAAAGGATATTTCACGCCTGCCCTCTGACTTTGAAAACAGGCTTTCACAAATCGGTCTGAACGCAACGGTAAGCAAAACTGTGGCTGATATTTCAGGCGGATTTATCTTAAAATGCGGCGATATTGAAGAAAATATGGACTTTGCCGCAATAATCAGCGAAAAAAGCGGCGAACTCGAAGACCTGATAAACCGTGAGCTTTTTGCACAGTAAGGAGGAATTCAATGGCTTTATCATATGAATTTTCCATAGGCTCCGTACGTGCAAAGGAAACCTCGCTTTTTACAAGCGCCGACATTGACAGACTGCTTGCCTGCAAGGATGAATACGAACTTGCAAGGCTTTTGTCCGACAAAGGCTACGGCGACGGCAAAACGGTTGAGGAAATTATCGACAGCCACACAAAAGCTATGTGGGATTACCTTAAAAGCGTTGCTCCCGATTTTGAGATTTTCAATCCGTTTTTCTATCAGAACGACGTTCACAATCTCAAGGTTGTTTTAAAGGGCACAATGGCTGACCGTGATTACGGCGAGCTTATTTTAACGCCCCTGACAATCAGCGTTGAAACGCTCAAAGAGGCTGTTGAAAAAAGGAAGTTTTCACTTCTCCCCGACTGGCTTGCAAAAGCGGCTGACGAGGCTTACGAAACGCTTGCCCACACGGGAGATGCACGAATGAGTGACGCTCTGGTTGACAGAGCGCTTATGGAAAAGATGATTTCATCTGCCGAAAGCTTCAGTTCGCAGTTTCTTAAAACTTATTTTAAAACCTATGTTTTTTACAGCAACATAAAAATTGCTCTGCGCAGCGCACGCACAGGCACAAGTATGGATTATCTGCTCAAAGCCTTGTGCGATGTTGACGATTTCAGAAAAAGCTCGGTAATTCAAGCCGCCTTAAAGGGCATTGATTCACTTGTTGACGAGCTTTCAAAATACAGCGAATACGGCTGCGGTGAAGCAATAAGCGAATACAAAAAATCTCCGTCTGCATTTGAAAGGTTTGTTGACAACAGGCTGATTAAAACTGCAAAGGAAAGCTGCAAGCGTGCAAGTGAAGGTGCTGAGCCGCTGCTCGGATATTACCTTGGCTGTGAGACTGAAAAGAAGGTTATCCACATTATTGCAAGCGGCATAAGAACCAGAACAGGTACGGACACAATCAGAGAAAGGCTGCGTGAAATTTATGGCTAAAAACATTGCCGTAATCGGCGACAGCGAGAGCATAAAGGGCTTTTGCGCAATCGGAATAGACATCTATCCCTGCGAAAACGTCGAAGATTGTCCGCACCTTCTCCGCAACATTGCAGACAGCGACAATTACGCAATTATTTTTCTTACCGAAGAGCTGTTTGATTCGGTTGAAAAAGAGCGAAGCCGCTATGAAGAAAAGCTGACTCCCGCTATTATTCCCGTTCCCGGCGTAAAGGGCAATACGGGTACTGGCTTAAAACGTCTGTCATCGTTTGTTGAACAGGCTGTCGGCTCCGATATTATCTTCAACGATTGAGGTGTATAATTTGAAAACAGGAATAATTACAAAGGTCGCAGGCCCTCTGGTAATTGCAGACGGAATGCGTGATGCAAATATGTTCGACGTTGTCAGGGTAAGCAGTCAGCGTCTTATCGGCGAAATAATCGAAATGCACGGCGACAAAGCCTCCATTCAGGTTTATGAGGAAACCTCGGGACTCGGTCCCGGAGAAACCGTTGAATCAACAGGCGCACCGCTTTCGGTTGAGCTTGGACCCGGACTTATCGGTTCAATTTACGACGGTATCCAGCGCCCTCTTAACGAAATTATGAAGGTCGCAGGAACAAACCTCAAAAGAGGCGTTGACGTTCCCTCGCTTGACCACAGCAAGAAGTGGCACTTCACACCGAGCGTAAAGTCAGGTGACAAGGTTGTATCGGGCGACGTACTCGGTACAGTTCAGGAAACTCACGCTGTACTGCACAAAATCCTCGTTCCGAACAAGGTTGAGGGTACTGTTGAAAAAATCAACGAGGGTGACTTTACAATTGACGAGGTTATTGCCGTAATCGACAACGGCAAGGATAAAACCGAAGTTAAAATGCTTACAAAATGGCCTGTCCGTGTGGGCAGACCTTACAAGAGAAAGCTCTATCCCGATATTCTTCTCACAACAGGTCAAAGACCGATTGACACACTCTTTCCGCTTGCAAAGGGCGGTGTAGCCGCTGTTCCGGGACCGTTCGGTTCGGGCAAAACGGTTGTTCAGCACCAGCTTGCAAAGTGGGCGGCAGCAGACATTATCGTTTACATCGGCTGCGGTGAGCGTGGCAACGAAATGACCGACGTTCTTAACGAGTTCCCTGAGCTTAAGGACCCGAGAACAGGCAACTCGCTTATGGAGAGAACAGTGCTTATTGCAAACACCTCCGATATGCCAGTTGCGGCTCGTGAGGCTTCAATTTACACAGGTATTACTATTGCGGAATACTTCCGTGATATGGGTTATACGGTTGCGCTTATGGCTGACTCCACCTCACGCTGGGCAGAGGCTCTGCGTGAAATGTCAGGTCGTCTTGAAGAAATGCCCGGTGAAGAAGGTTATCCCGCATACCTCGGCAGCCGTCTTGCACAGTTCTATGAAAGAGCAGGACGAGTTATCGTAAACGGCACTGAGGATACCGAGGGTGCGCTGTCCGTTATCGGCGCAGTATCACCTCCCGGAGGCGATATTTCCGAGCCGGTATCGCAGGCTACTCTTAGAATTGTAAAGGTGTTCTGGGGACTTGACGCAAACCTTGCTTACAAGCGTCACTTCCCTGCAATCAACTGGCTGACAAGCTACTCGCTCTACACAGACCAGCTTGCCGATTGGTACAAGGAAAATGCCGCTCCCGACTTTATGGAGCTGAGGGGCAGACTTATGGCTCTGTTACAGGACGAATCGGAGTTGCAGGAAATTGTAAACCTCGTTGGTATGGACGCACTTTCCGCTCCCGACAGACTCAAGCTTGAATCTGCACGTTCAATCCGTGAGGACTATCTGCATCAGAACGCTTTTGACCCGACAGACACCTACACCTCTTTGAAAAAGCAGGTGCTTATGATGCGTGCAATTCTGAGCTACTACGACAAGGCTCTTGACGGACTTAACAAGGGCGCTGACATTGAAATGCTCGTAAATCTTCCCGTTCGTGAAAGAATCGGACGTTTTAAGTACGAGCCTGAAGACAGGATAAATGACGAGTTTGAGCAGATTGAGGCACAGCTCGACAGTGAAATTGCAGATGTACTGAAAAGGAGTGATGACTGATGCCGAAGGAATACCGTACAATAAGAGAGGTCGCTGGCCCTCTTATGATGATTAGCGACGTTGAGGACGTAAAGTATGACGAACTCGGCGAAATCGAGCTTCCCAACGGTGAAACACGCCGCTGCAAGGTGCTTGAAGTAAACGGCAACAACGCTCTTGTTCAGCTTTTTGAGTCTGCGGCAGGCATCAATCTTGCAGGTTCAAAGGTACGCTTTTTGGGCAGGTCAATGGAGCTTCCCGTTTCCCCCGATATGCTTTCACGAGTATTTGACGGCCTCGGAAATCCGATTGACGGCGGCCCTGCGCTGATTCCCGAAAAGCGACTTGACATCAACGGTACGCCGATGAACCCTGCGGCAAGAAACTATCCGCAGGAGTTTATTCAGACAGGTATCTCCGCAATTGACGGACTTAACACGCTTGTAAGAGGTCAGAAGCTTCCTATCTTCTCGGCTTCGGGTCTTCCCCATTCTCAGCTTGCCGCACAGATTGCAAAGCAGGCTACAGTAAGAGGAAAGAATGAGCAGTTCGCCGTTGTATTTGCCGCAATCGGTATCACCTTTGAGGAGTCAAACTACTTTGTTGAGTCCTTTAAGGAAACGGGCGCAATCGACAGAACGGTTATGTTTGTAAACCTTGCAAACGACCCTGCAATTGAGCGTATCGCAACTCCGAGAATGGCGCTTACCGCCGCTGAGTACCTCGCATTTGACCTTGGTATGCACGTGCTCGTTATTATGACCGATATTACAAACTACGCCGACGCTCTGCGTGAGGTTTCCGCCGCAAGAAAGGAAGTTCCCGGCAGACGCGGCTATCCCGGATATATGTACACAGACCTTGCAACTCTTTATGAGCGTGCAGGACGACTTAAAGGAAAAGACGGCTCAATCACGCTTATTCCTATTCTTACAATGCCTGAGGACGACAAAACTCACCCTATTCCCGACCTTACGGGCTACATTACTGAGGGACAGATTATCCTTTCCCGTGAGCTTTACCGCAAGAGCGTAACGCCGCCGATTGACGTTCTCCCCTCGCTTTCACGTCTTAAGGACAAGGGTATCGGACCCGAGCGTACAAGAAAGGACCATGCGGCTACTATGAACCAGCTCTTTGCCGCTTACGCAAGAGGTAAGGATGCAAGAGAGCTTATGGTAATTCTCGGCGAGGCGGCTCTTACCGATATGGATAAGAAGTATGCAGAGTTTGCCGAGGCGTTTGAAAAGGAATACGTTTCGCAGGGTTACGATAACAACCGTTCGATTGAGGAAACACTTGACATCGGCTGGAAGCTGCTGCAGATTCTACCGAGAAGTGAACTTAAACGTATTAAGGACGATATGCTCGACGAGTTCTACGGCAAACAATAACTGCATTGAGGGTGCTGATTTATGGCAATTATGAATGTAAATCCCACACGAATGCAGTTGTCAAAGCTGAAAAAACAGCTTACAACCGCCGTGCGGGGACACAAGATGTTAAAGGATAAGCGTGACGAGCTTATGCGCCAGTTTCTTGACCTCGTAAGAGAAAACCGTGAACTGCGTGAAAAGATTGAAAAGGAGCTTTCAGAGTGCAACGCTCACTTTGTAAACGCAAGCGCAGTTATGTCTAAGCAGGCGCTTGACGCTTCGCTGATGTCGCCGAAACAGCAGGTGACGATTGATGTTGAATCGCACAACATTATGAGCGTTGAAACGCCGGTTTTTACGGCAGGAACAAGAACAAACGACAAGGGCGATATTTTTCCCTACGGTTTTGCGTTCACGTCCTTTGAGCTTGACGATGCGGTAATGTCGCTCGAAAAGCTGCTACCCGACCTTATCAGGCTTGCTCAGATTGAAAAGAGCTGTGAAATGATGTCGGCAGAGATTGAAAAGACACGCAGACGTGTAAACTCGCTTGAGCACGTAATGATTCCACGCTATCAGGAAACAATAAAATATATTTCAATGAAGCTTGAGGAAAATGACCGAAGCAGCCGCACAAGGCTTATGAAGGTCAAAGATATGCTGCTTGACAAGGCGCATAACTATTCCGCACATTGAGTTTAAACTAAAAATAAGGGAAATATGCAAACTGACTGCATATTTCCCTTTTACTTTTAATTTTTAACAATGAAATCAAGGATTGCAAACCTTACAAGCATCGTAGCCCTGAGCTTCTGCATCTCCACGCTTAATTTCACTTGATTCTCCTTTAACTGTTCGGCAATAACTTCTATGATATTTTTTACCTGTTGGCGTTATATAAACGATATCCTCGTTTCTGTCATTACTATAGTTATCGGTTTTGTTCGATACTTCACTGCTCTTGTCAGAAGAATTTTCTTCATAATAAGTCTTACTGCTGCTTGAACTATCTGAAGATTCTGCTTTAGATTCTGCTTTAGATTCAGTTTTGCTTTCCTCTGTTTCGCTTGTTTCTACAGGAGTAGTTTCAGAAAGATTATCAACTTTTACTTCATCACTTGTACAATAAAGTTCAATTTTTATAGTTTCATCTTTTGTGATTTCAACCGTAGCCTCACCCTTGACGGTAGAATCATTGAGTTTATGACATTTAATTTTATGAGTACCTCTCTTCAAACTAACTGTATAAGTATCAGTTTTGCCATGATCAAGAGTGCCTTGTTTCTCATCATCCACATAGATTTCAACATCATATTTACTGAATATTAAGTTTTCAACACAATTCACTTCAATATTTATTATATATTCAGGTACATATAAATCTATGTAAACTACGCTGTTGCCTTTATACTCAATCTTAAGAGAATAATCCTCACTGTTTTTTGCAGAAAAGCTCTTTTCGGATTTATCGCTATCTACATTAAATCCACTTTTTATACATTCATTTACATACTCGTTATAATCAGAAATAGAAGTTTTACCTATATAGGCTTTCAGTCCGTCTTCATCATCCTGCTCGACTATTCCTGTTTTTGATTTTGGGGTAGGAATTATTTTGTTAACATTGAAGTCAGACCATTGAATATTGCTCATTTCAACAGGCGCTTCAACGCTTATGTGCATTTTTTCCTCGCTTGCATTATAATCGATATTCAGTTTATATCCTTCTTGATTATATGCAAAAAATGACGTATCTGATACTTCTGTTTCAACAGTAAATCCTGCTTCTTTACAAGATTTTACATAATCTGAAAATTCTGTTTTTGAGATTTCATAGACATCTACTGACAGATATTCATCCGTATTGTCTAATAATTCATATTTATCTGATTGCGGTTTCGGAAGACAATTAATTAATAATTCATCAGCCCAATCATGCTTTTCTTCATCCATAGTTTCTGAACTATCTGTTGCAGCATAATTATTTTTTTCATAAACTTTATTCTTATAATCATTTTCAGTATTGACTAAATTACTGCTAAATAAGGACAGGTAGGGTACAATCAGCGAAAAAGCAAGGGCAAAAGAAAGAATACTTATCCACTTTTTCGGCGTTTTAATTATTTGCTTGTTCACAAGTAAGGCAACAACAAACAGGGTCACCTGCACCAATGAAATAATCCCTGAAAACACCTTTCCGCTCAAAAATGCAATAAGGCAAAAAAGCGAACAAACTAACAAGCATATGATTATTACTCTGTCATACATACTTAGCTTATTCCAGAATTCTGCACTCTTATTCTTTATCTTCTGAAAAAAAGTGGTTTTTTCTGCAAGATAATTTTTATTTCCTGTATACATCTCGTCAGAAGCATTATTATCTGATACCATATCACCATTTGCTACTTCTGAATTTGTAACTGATGTTTTTTTACCGCATTTCGGGCAAAACTTAACTCCCTCCAATAACTCATTTCCACATTTTGAACAATACATCTTAAATCCCCCTGAAAATAAAAAACACGTGCCTTGACAAGCAATTCGGTGTTGTTCCGCCACAGGCAATTCGGGCAGACAGATTGATACTTTCAAAACCTATTTTGCCCGACCGTTTCGGAGCAGTTCTCTATAGATTAAATATGTTTCAATGAAGAAACGCAGCAAAATGTTATCCCCCATTGCCGATAAAAAATCTCACAAAATGATTTTTATATTTATAAGACGATAATAACACTTTACGTACCAACAATATGTTACCATATATCTCTAAAAAAGTAAAGAATATTAAATTTTTTTGTTTATTTTACCATCTAAAAGATAAATCCTCAGAGTTTTGAACTCTGAGGACTCATTTTATTTTCACAATAATTATGATTTAGCAAAGGAGCAACCTTACTTTGTTTCAAAGGTGAATTTGCCGTCGCTGTAGGAGCAGACAACGTCTGAATTATCCTTGACGCTGCCCTCGAGCATTTTCTCGGAGAGTGCGTCCTCAATTTCGCTCTGGATTGCTCTGCGCAACGGTCTTGCACCGTAGTTTTCATCAAAGCCCTTGTCGGCAATTGCAGTAACGGCTTCGTCGGTAAAGGTGATTCTGATGTCGAGCTTTTCAAGTCGCTTTGCAAGAGTATCGAGCATTTTTGTTGCAATCTGCTTAATTTCGTCCTGCGTAAGCTTGTTGAATACGATAATGTCATCAACACGGTTGAGAAATTCGGGACGGAAAACGTTTCGGAGTTCGCCCATTACAAGCTCTTTGATGTCCTTGCTGTCCTGCTTTTTCTCGTTTTCGTCGGAAGCAAATCCGAGAGCCTTCTGCTTTTCGGTAATCAGACGTGCACCGACGTTAGAGGTCATAATAATTACGGTGTTCTTGAAGTCAACCGTTCTGCCCTGTGAGTCGGTAAGTCTGCCGTCCTCAAGAATCTGGAGGAGCATATTGAACACATCGGGGTGAGCCTTTTCAATCTCGTCAAAGAGCACTACCGAATACGGCTTTCTTCTTACCTTTTCGGTGAGCTGACCGCCCTCCTCAAAGCCTACATATCCGGGCGGTGAGCCGATAAGCTTTGACACCGTGTGCTTCTCCATATATTCACTCATATCAAGTCGGAGCATTGCGTTTTCGTCGCCGAACATTGCCTGTGCAAGTGCCTTGCAAAGCTCTGTCTTACCTACGCCTGTCGGACCGAGGAAGATAAACGAACCTACGGGACGTTTCGGGTCTTTAAGTCCGACTCTGCCTCGTCTTATAGCCTTTGAGATTGCCGATACAGCCTCGTCCTGACCGATTACACGCTCGTGGAGAACCTTCTCCATATTGAGCAGACGTTCGCTCTCCTCTTTTGTGAGCTGAACAACGGGGATTCCCGTCCAGTCGGAAACGATTTTCGCAATATCCTCGGCGGTTACTTCACCGCTGCTGTTTTTCTGTCTTTCCTGCCATTCCTTTTTGGCATTGTCAAGCTGAGCCTGTACCTCTTTCTGCTCGTCACGCAGCTTTGCGGCACGCTCAAAATCCTGCTCGTTAACGGCACTCGCCTTTTCCTTTTCAAAGTCGGTAATTCTGTCCTCAAGCGACTTAACGTCGGGCGGTGAAGTAAGCGTTGCAAGTCTTACCTTTGACGCACCCTCGTCGATAAGGTCAATTGCCTTGTCGGGAAGGTATCTGTCGGCAATATATCGTGAAGAAAGCGTTACTGCGGCGCTGATTGCCTCGTCGCTGATTTTTACCTTGTGATGCGCTTCGTAGCTGTCACGCAAGCCTTTGAGGATTTCT
>CAMBNE010000013.1 GCA_945868935.1 uncultured Clostridia bacterium | reverse complement strand
TGCCGATTATCGACAGAATTATGCTAATGCTCGGTTGGATTCAGAAAGGCTTTTATTACATACTCGACCATTGTGTAAATTCAATTGCAGAAATGGAACTGTATTCTTGGCTTGAAGAAAAAGACAACATACCCGAGGACGGACACGACCACACAATAAATGCCGACCAGTACGGTTGGATTCCGTATAAGAATGAGATAGGAAATGAAAAATAATGGGACTGATAAACTTTATGGCTGATAAGATAAGACAAAAAATGTGGCATTTCTTGCAGGTCAATCCTGCACAGAAGTCACTTTTAATTATTGATGAAAATATGGACTTTCTGACGTCCTGCGCTAAAAACAGAATATGGTACGCAGGCAAGAGTAAACAACTTTCACAGCTTTACGGACAGCTTGACGTACCAAATACAATGTTCTGGAAAGCACCGATGACAGCAGGAATGGAAATCCGTAAAATTCATATTCCGCTTGCTTCTCTGATTGTCGACACGATAGCAAAAATAGTGATGTCCGACTATAACGGAGTTGAGATTACAAGCAAAAGCAGTACAAGCTACGCCGAAACGTGGGCGGATATTGAAAAGGACAGCAAGCTTGATGAAATTCTGAAAACAATGCTTGCCGACCTTGGAATTGTCGGCGACGGTGCATTCAAAATCTCTTTTGATAAGGACGTTTCAAAGTTTCCGATTATCGAGTGGTTTCCTGCCGAGCGTGTCAAGTTTAAGCGCAATCGTGGCAGAATCAGGGGGATTGACTTTTACACCGAGTATGTAAGCAACGGTAAGCGGTACCGATTTGAAGAAAGCTACGGCTACGGATATATCAAGTATGAGCTTGAAGATGATAACGGCAGAGAAGTACCGCTCAACTCCATTGAAGAAACAAGCTGGATTGACGGTAAGGGCGTGACCTTTGACAAGTCCGTAATGTGGGCGGTGCCCGTAATTCTCGGCAAATCTTCGCAGTACAAGGGCAGAGGAAAAAGCCTTATTGAGGACAAGGACGAAGCCTTTGACAGCCTTGACGAAGCGTGGTCACAATGGATGGATGCACTCCGAGCAGGCAGAACAAAGCAGTACATACCCGATTGTATGATTCCGAAAAATCCCGATACAGGCGAGCCTGTCAAGCCGAATGCGTTTGATAATCGTTTCATTATGGTTGATAACGATATGAAAGAGAACGGCAACGGCAACCGAATTTATACCGAAAGTCCTGCAATACAGCACGAAAGTTATTTAAGCTCCTATATTACGGCTCTTGACCTTTGCTTGCAGGGCGTAATCAGTCCGTCAACGCTCGGAATTGACGTCAAAAAGCTTGACAACGCAGAAGCACAGAGAGAAAAGGAAAAAACAACGCTTTACACCCGACAGAGCTACGTTGAATTGCTCGAAAGCGTTATACCTCAGCTTGTGAAAACTGCGC
Organism: uncultured Clostridia bacterium; assembly: GCA_945868935.1. Classification (GTDB taxonomy): domain Bacteria; phylum Bacillota; class Clostridia; order Oscillospirales; family Acutalibacteraceae; genus Ruminococcoides. The sequence continues at coordinate 10,071 of CAMBNE010000013.1, read as the reverse complement.
TGAATGTCAATGCTATAATCAATAATCAACCTCTTGTGCCTGATGATTTAGAGGTTACTCTGAAATTCGGCGAATACGCAAATCCGAGTTTTGAAAGTCAGGTTGAAACCGTTGGCAAGGCAAGACAAAGCGGAATTATGAGCATTGAGGCAGGCATAGACGAGCTTTACGGCGACAGCAAGGACGACGACTGGAAAGCCGAGGAAGCAAAGCGAATAAAGGAAGAAATGGGAATTGCAGTAGCCGAGGAAACCTCGGAAGCTGACGATATTCAGTCTATCGGATTTTAACAATGAATGAATATGATATTTCAAAGGCTTTTGAAGAGATTGAAAAAGAACTCATTGACAGTATGATGAGAAATTTCAGCCGACATAGAGCCGAGGAACTCAAAGAGGGTTACAACTGGTCCCAATGGCAGGCTGAACAGCTTAAAAGCCTTGAACAGTACAGAAAAAACAATTCAAAGAAATTCAACAAGCAGTTTTCGGAGCTTAACGGCAAGGTTGAGGAAATGCTCAAAACCGCAAGAGCAAACGGAAACGCAGAGCAGGAAGCAAAAATACTTCAAGCTATTAAAGACGGTTTTAAGTTGCCCGATAAGCCGTCAGAAACGTCTACAGCGGAGTTTTTCAAGGTCAACGACCGTAAACTCAACGCACTTATAAAATCGACTACAGACGATTTAAAGAGCGCAGAAACAGCCGTTCTGCGAATGAGTAACGATAAATACCGCAGTGCTATTTTTAATGCGCAGGTTTATGCAAATTCGGGAGCAGGAACGTACGAAAAAGCCGTTGATATGGCTTGCAGGGATATGCTCCGAGCCGGCTTGAATTGTGTCGAATATAAAAACGGCGCAAGGCATACGCTGTCGGACTATGCAGAAATGGCAATCCGAACAGCTAATAAAAGAGCTTATCTGCGTGGTGAGGGCGAAAAGCGGCAGGAATTCGGCATTACAACGGTTGTAGTTAATTCTCGGCAAGGCGGTTGCCCCGACTGCGCACAGTATATCGGCAGGGTGTTCATTGATGATGTATATTCGGGAGGCTCGGCGAAAGACGGTGATTATCCGCTTTTGTCCGAAGCAATATCGGGCGGCTTATTTCATCCTCGTTGCAAGGACAGCACGAGTACCTATTACGAGGGAATTACAACCTTAAAGCCTGCAACGGAAGATGAAATCGACGATATGAAACGTCAGGAAGCACTTGAACAGCAGAAGTCATATTATGAAAATCAAGCTAAAAAGTGCGGCAGGATTTCAGAATACAGCCTTGACAGCGATAACAAACGAGCATACGCAAAGCGTGCCGAGGTGTGGCAGGATAAGGCGGATAAAACAGCAGTAAAGCTTGATGAAAATGTTGCAAAATCTACTGAAAGTGGTACAATAAGTAAAACAAGGCAGACACTTGAAAGCGCAGGTGTTGAATATAGACAAATTGAAACCCATAAGACGGCACTTTCAGAAAGCGAAATCATTGACCGTTTGGGTGGCGGAGATTTGACAAAAGGGTCTTGTTCTTCATTAGCTTTTGCTTATGCGGGGAACACTGGCGGTTTTGATGTATTAGACTTTCGTGACGGTTTTAGTCGTTCGACGTTTGCTCATAAGGGTACTATTGATGAGATTGCAAATTTACCTGGTGTAAATGGAATTGTTATTAAATATTATAACGATTTCGCCGCAGTAAATAAGCTTTTAGGAATGGTTGAAGAAAGCAAAGAATATTATTTAGGAACAGGAAAACACTCAGCGATTATCAGGAAAATCGAAAATAATTTTGAATATCTGGAACTTCAATCTCCAACGGATAACGGATTCAAACCATTAACAAAAGAGGTTTTGAAAAAAAGATTTGGTTGCAAAAAATCGCATATTATTCTCGGTTCGAAAACTCAAATGTCAAATCAGCTGATTGAATGTAAATCATTAAGCGAATCAAGTGAATTTCAAAAGTTGCTTGGATATATAAATACATCAATCAGAAATCAAAAGAAAGGTGCAAATGGCTGTGTTAAGTGATTTTTACAAAAATAATCCTTCTGATAAGATTTGGTGGTTGGATAATCCAGATGTAGTCGGGGAATTCGTGTTCTCTTTTGACAAAAAGAAAACATTTAACCTATTTGCTGATTATCCTCACAATCTAACATCTGAACAAAAAGAAATCTTTGACAAAGAAAATCCTTATTGGAAAGACTTTTTCAAAGATAGACAATGAATAATTAAATGTAAATTAACCGCTCCCACGTTGTGAGGGCGGTATTTTTATACCCATTTTAAGGAGGTGACATAATGAAAGTCAAAGTAATTAAAGAGTTTATCGACCGTGAAAACGATATGACACATCGTAAAATCGGTGAAACCTTTGAAGCAGACGAGCCGAGAGCGAAACACCTTGAACAGCTCGGTTTTGTTGAAAAGACAGAAAAGAAACCGAGAAAAAAGGCTGACGATTCAGCCGAGGAAACAACAGAAGAAACAAAGTAAGCACTTTTGCAGTTAATTGCAAGGGTGCTTTTATTATGCTCCAAAACTTTGAAATGAGGGTAAAAGCTAAGGAATAAGCCGACGGGCATTAAACGGAGGTAAAAAAATGAAAGATACATTTCTTAAACCAAACATTCAGCTTTTTGCTGAGGGTGACGCCGACCCCGACAACGGCGGAAATAACGCAAATCAGAACGGCGGCAACGGTTCTGAACCGAAAACATACACACAGGAAGAGCTTGACAGGATTGTAAACGAAAGAACAGGCAGAGCTACAAAATCTGCATTAACGTCCTTTTTTAAGCAGAAAGGCTTGACAGAGGACGAGGCAAACAACGCTATGGCAACCTATCTTGAAAACAAGAAAAAGAACACTCCTGATGTGTCGGCGTTGCAGAATGATTTGACAGCCGCAAACAGTGCACGCTTGCAGGCTGAAATAAATCAGGCGGCAACACTCGAGGCTATTAAGCAGGGCGTTGACATTAAGTCAATTCCGTATCTGCTCAAAATGGCTGACTTTAAGGACTGCACCGATGAAAAGGGCAGTATCAAAGCCGAAAACCTCACCAACGCTGTAAAGGCTGTTCTTGATGATATTCCTGCACTTAAATCAGCGCAGGAAAACACAGGCGGCGTTCAGAAAATCGGCGGTGACGGTGAAAGCGGAACCGGAGCAGCTAACGTAAATGAATCAATCAGAAAGGCTTTTGGATTAAAGCCTAAAAATTAATTATTGAAAGGATGAAAAAACTATATGAATAACATCGAATTATCTACAATTTATCTGCCTATGCTTGATGAACTTTACAAGCAGGAAAGTAAGACAGCGATTTTTGAGGGTGACGAAACAACAGTTAAGAAAGGTCAGAACGGCGAAATCAAGATTGCAAAGCTTGATATGGACGGTCTCGGAGACTTTTCAAGAAATTCCGGATACACAAAAGGCTCAACTACTTTTGTGTGGGAAACAATTAAGTATGACAAGGAACGTTCACAGGATTTGAGAATTGACCGCCTCGACAATGACGAAGCTCTGGGATTGCCTTTTGCAAAACTTGCAGGCGAATTTATAAGAACAAAAGTTGTTCCTGAAACAGATGCCGCTCGAATTGCTAAACTTTGCGGAACAGAAGGAATCACAGTTAAAACAGAAACACTTATTGACGGTGCTTCAGTTGTTTCTGCGCTAAGAACAGCTACAAACAATCTTGATGAAAACGAGGTACCCGGAGAAAACAGAATTCTCTTAATTACTCCGACATACAAGGGTGCTATTGATGACCTTGACACAACAAAATCAAAGAAAGTGCTTGAAAAGTTTTCTACAATCATTGAAGTACCTCAGTCAAGAATGATTTCTGCAATCACTCTCAATGACGGTACTGCAAATTACGGTTTTAAGAAAGCAGAAGGCGGCAAAGATGTAAACTTCATCGTCGTTGAAAAATCAGCTTTTGTCTGCGCCCTTGAACAGTTCATTAAGTATTTTGACCCCGACAGCGACCAGAACGGCGACAGTCACGTGTTTAAATATCGCAACAATAACCTTTACGGTCATTGCTACGAAAATAAGCTGGCAGGTATTTACGCTTCAATTTCGGAGGTGTGATTTATGGCAACTACATTTGGACTTATTTTTAAAGATAATCTCGAATCAAACGAATCAACAGCTGCCGAAAAGGCGGGAACTGTTGAAACTGAAAACGATGAGCCTGCCGAAAAGGCGGAGCAGAAGTCCACAAGGAAGAAAACAACAGCAAAGGAATGATTTGATATGTACAGCGTGTATATTGAAAATCAGGGCATAACAGACGAATTCGCAATTAAAGCCGCAGAGCATATCGACACTCTGACTTTCAACCGCATAAAGGATTTTAATTCTTTAACGGAATTCCAACAGAGAATTATTAAGCAAGTACATAACAGGCTGACAGCCTATGAACGTGAAAACGAGGATATTTTAGATTCGCAGTTACAGAGCTATTCTCTCAATGGAGTTTCAATGTCGTTTGACGGTCAAAAAGTAAAGAATATCTGCGGCGTTGCAATTCCGTCCGAATTGTATTCCTTGCTTGTTTCAACAGGACTTTGCTATACTGCAATTTAGGGGTGATAAGATGAAATTTCCTTGCCTTGTACGGCAGAAAGTCTGTAAAACTCCGATTTATTTAACACTATACGGCGAGGGCGTAACCGAGTACGGTGCGCCCATTGTCATTTATGAGCGTAAGGAACTTTATCCTGACGACAATTTATATCCGCAGGAAAATCTTTACGGTGATTATCTGTATTGCAATTATCAGGACAGCGCAAAAACTGTTCTGACAGCACAGCAAAAGAAAGTCGAGGTCAGCGGAGTAATTCTTATTCCGGGCGACATTGTTCCCGACAGTCCGACGATAAGCGGCGGATTTGCCGAGATTAACGGAGTGCGGCGAGAAATCGTAAGAGGTGTTAAAGCTCGCAATCCTGACGGAACAGTCAATTTTACAGAATTGGACGTGATTTAATGGGCGTTTTTAATGTCAGTTCAAAAATAAACTTTAATTTTGGCAAATTAAGAGAGCTTGACCATAACACGCAGAAAGCTCTTGAAATGACAACGGACGCACTCCTTACAGAGGTTAAAAATGCTCAGGTTATGCCGTTTGATACAGGTAACCTACAAAATGAAAGTACCTTTGCCGATTACTCAAATTCCGACAAAGGTGTTACGAGCATTGTTTCAACAACACCCTATGCAAGGCGGTTGTACTTTCACCCTGAATACAATTTTAGTCGAAAGGAACATATTGCCGCAGGCGCAGAATGGTTAATTCTGTGGCAAAAGGGCGGCACTCGTGAAAACTTCTGCGTTGAAACCTTTGCAAAAATTTACAGGGGGTTATGCGGCTTATGATTACACTTGCGAATATCAGGGATTTTTTAAAGCGTTTCGACCTTTTCGAGCATTACTATATCGGCAAGCTTGACAATAAACAGGACAAGTCACTCGGTATTTACTCGCTCAAGCGCAGTGAGCCGCCTGTTACTGCAATCGGCGGTGACAGCTCATACGACATCAAAGGCATTTCGCTTTTAATCCACTACAATAACAATGCCGATGAAACGGAAATAGCCGCTTTAAGGCTTTTTGAAAAGCTACGAACGGTCAAGGACGTTACAATCGGCAACACTCAGATTTATATGATTCAGCTCTTAATGCCCGAGCCTGTGGACGTTGGCACAGATGATAAGGGCGTTTACGAGCGTGTAATCGAAATGAAAATTTACTACGAAAGGAAGAATTAAACTATGGCAACAACAAAATCGGGAGTTTATCCCTGCTATGAAAATCAGTTTCAGATTGGCGAAGCAGGCGCAGGAACACCTACAACACAGATTGCAAACTGCGAAGAATTCGGCGTATCTTTTGACAACGGCGTTGAGGAATGGAATCCGTTTGAAGCGAAAGGCTGGAAAAACCGACTTATGACAGCAAAGTCGGTCACAATCAGCGTAAAAGGCAAGAGAACAGTCGGAGATGACGGCAACGACCTCGTTGCAGAATGTGCATTTAAAAACGGCAGAGATGTTGAAAAAGATTTCCAGTGGACTTTTCCTGACGGTTCAACCGTGCTTTTCTCAAACGCTGTTATTTCCGTTACAAACGTAGGTTCGGGAGCTTCAACAAATGCCGCTCCGCTTGAATTTGAGGTTATGTCAAACGGCAAGCCTGTTTATACACCTGCGGTTTAAAACACAAGCAGTCGGGTTATAAATTCTGCCCGACTGCAAATTTTATAATTCTAAAGGAGAAATAATATGTCAAAAATTATTGATATTACAGATAAATTAAACTTCGAAGAAAAGCCGATTATCAAGGTTAAGGACGTTGAAATCAAGGCTAATAATGACGCAGTAACAATGCTGAAAGTTATTGCACTCTTTGACAATGACGGCAAAGGTATGAGCGTTAAAAACATTCTTGACATTTATAATCTGCTCTTTGACGAAGAAAATCAGCAGAAAATCGACAGCTTGAAGTTAAGTTTTGAGGACTTCTCAACGCTCGTTGTTAATGCGGCACAGGCTGTTATTAACGATAACGAGGAACCCGAGGGGGAAACGACGACCCCGGCTACGACTTAATAGACGATTTCGATTTAATCGTTTCGTCTTTTAAATCAAGCTATGGGGTCAGTATTTACTCAAAGGATTTTCAGACTATGACGTGGACGGAGTTCCGCTCTCTGATTTCGGGATTAGGACCCGACACACCGCTTGCAAGGACAGTACAAATTCGGCTTGAAGATGATAAGGACGTTTTAAAACACTTCACATCAACTCAGCACCGAATCCGAAACAAGTGGCGGTCACGCAATGTAAAGAAATACACCGCCGCTGAAATGGACGAGGTATTAAAGCGGTTTCAGAACATTTTTGCTTCAATGTAATGTGAAGCCGAAAAATTACGAGGAAAGGAGGAATATTTATGGGTACATCAGTCGGAACAATCAGCCTTGATATGGTGCTTAACGGTACGAATTTTCGCAAGCAGTTGAGCAACGTTCAGAATCAGGCGAATTCGGCAAGTCAGAAAATGGCGGCTTCATTCAAGAAAATCGGTGCGGCTGTTGCGGCGGCTTTTTCCGTTGCAATGGTAAAAAGATTTGGCGAAGAATGCATAAATTTAGCAAATATCCAGACTGAAGCCGAAACGAAGCTGACAACTATAATGAAACAGCGTATGCAGGCTACCGACAAGAGTATTCAGAAAATCAAGGACTATGCAAGCGCACAGCAACAGCTCGGCGTTGTAGGTGATGAAGTTCAGCTCGCAGGCGCACAGCAGTTAGCTACGTTTTTAAAGACTGATGAAGCCTTAAAAGAGCTTATTCCTGCAATGAATAATCTTGCTGTTCAGCAGAACGGTGTTAATGTTTCAAGCGGTTCTATGGTCAATATCGGCAACCTTATGGGCAAGGTTATGCAGGGGCAGACCTCGGCTTTAACTCGTGTGGGCATTACGTTTGATGAAGCACAGGAAAAAGTCCTGAAATACGGAAATGAGCAGGAAAGAGCCGCAATGCTCGCACAGGTAATCACCGATAATGTAGGCGAGATGAACAAAGCTATTGCAAGCACACCTGCCGGAAAACTTCAACAGATAAAAAACAATTTCGGAGATATTAAAGAAACGCTCGGAAGAGCTTTGAATAATATCTTTGTTCCTCTATTGACTTATATTGATAAGGCAGTTCAGAAACTTGCGGTATTGGCAAAGAAATTCGAGGAATTTACAATAAGCATTTTTGGCGAAAGTAATTCAGCTACCACAAGCGGAATTTCAACAGTTGCCGACGATGCCGCAGAAGCAAGTGAAGAAATACAGAATGTTGAAAAAAGCTCTGAAAAAGCAAAAGGCTCACTCGCTGGCTTTGATAAACTGAATGTATTGCCCAACAATAATAATTCAAGTTCTGACAGTAGCGTATCAGGTTCTTCTGCTTCAAGTGGAATAGGAAGTGCTTTGACAGACTCGGCGCAAAATGCAAGTAAAGGACTTATTGATTCTCTTAAAGACGCTTTTAATAAGATGTATGAGAAAAGCGGTTTCAAAGATTTTGTTGAAAAAGTGCAGAAAGGCATTAATTCAGTTGATTGGAGTTCAATCGGTGAAAACTGTAAAAAGATTTTTGAAAAGTCAGTTCCTATTGCACAAACATATGTTCAGGGCGTTGCAAAAGCAGGGAAATCAGCACTCGGAGCAGTCGGCTCGTATGTAAGCGGTGTTGTAAAGGTTGCAGGAAAGTCCTTTCAAACCTTAACAGGCGGTATTTCAAAGTGGCTTGAAAAAGACGGAAACAGAATCAATAAGTTTATCGAAAACTATTACAACAGCATTTCGAAAAGCTTTGATAATCTGTCAACGTTTTTTGACGGTTGGTTTGATATAATCGGAAAATCTGTTGACCGAATGCGCCCGACAATGGAAACAGCAATTTCAAATTTGTTAAGCGGATTTTCAAATTTTGGAATAGGTGTAGGAACAGTAATTTCAGAAGGATTTGAAATTGCGACAGAAAGCCTTGTAAAATGGATTGACGAGGACGGCGCAGAAATCGGATTGTTTTTTGATAATCTACAGTTGCAGATTGCCGATGTGATGTCAACGGTAGGCGATATTTTTTCAGATGTCGGTACTACTATTTCGAATTGGTGGAATGGTGACGGTGCAGGAATTTTTCAGAATGTATGCGATATGTTTACAAATATAGGCACTACGTTTATGAATGTGTGGAATGATTGGATAAAGCCTGCTTGGGATTTTATCGTTGGAACGGTTCAGTCAGCTTGGAATAACTGGTTAAGTCCTGTTTTTGACAGTATAGTAAAATTTTTCGGTAAATGGTGCAATTGTATAGCTACTGTCTGGAACAATTTCCTTTCGCCGCTTGTTAATTACATAGTTGATTTCTGGGGTCCGATTATAACAAATATCTTTAACGCAATAAAAGGTGTTTTTGATACCGTTTTTACAACAATAGGCGGATTTGTAAGTGGATTGTTAGAAGCACTCGGCGGATTACTTGACTTTGTAACAGGCGTCTTTTCGGGCGATTGGGAAAAAGCTTGGAATGGCATTAAGGATTTTTTTACAGGTATCTGGGAAGGTATATGGTCTGTTTTGAAAGGTGTTATAAATCTCATTATAGATGCCTTAAATTGTATATGGACAGGCGTTTATAATGTAGTTTCAGGTATTATAAACGGAATAGGCGGAATAGCGGGAGCACTTGGCGATATATTCGGTCAGGATTGGCATTTTAGTATGCCTGCCGAACCTACGCTTATTCCGAAATTTGCCAAAGGCGCAATCGTTAAAGCTCCCACACTTGCGGTTGTAGGTGATAACGCAGGAGCTAACACAGGTGACCCTGAGGTCATTTCTCCGTTGTCAAAATTACAGTCGATGATTAATACTTCAAACGGTGAGGACGTTGTAATTCTTAGCCAAATGCTTGACTATCTCAAACGCATTTATGAGATGTTCGTAATCTTCCGCAACAACGGTGGCAATCATTATGAATTTGTTGCGAAAATCAACGGCTCTGAAATCTTTGACGAAATTGTAAAACAGAATGAGCTATACAAGAAACGTCACAACGGTAAATCGGCTTTTGCATAAATAATTAATCTCTAATTGTTATATATTGTTGACTTTTTACAAATAATGTTGTATTATGTTTGTAAAGTTATTTTATGTAACAATAAAGGAGAGATTTTTATGAAATGTCAACATTGTGGAAACGAATTAAAAGAGAGCGCAAAGTTTTGTGATGGTTGCGGCGCTCCCGTTGAACATCAGAAAGCACCTGCTTCTGCACCTCAATCTGCGCCTATGCAACCGAATTTTGGAAGTCCACAGCCTCCTAAAAAGAAGATTTACAAGCAATGGTGGTTCTGGGTGATTATCGTTGTTGCTTTTGTAATAATATACGCTATCGGAATATCAAATAAAAAAGATACCGATAAAAAAGGCATAACACAGACAGCCACAACAGTTGTTGAAACTACGGCAGAAG